>NZ_SSDO01000276.1:0-14231 GCF_004794395.1 Microbacterium sp. K41
CCGCCCACGCGCGGGTGCGGGGTCGGAAAGGGGCCTGCGGAGGCGGGTTCCGGCCCGTTTTCCGTCCCGCACGCCGCCCACCCACGGGTGCGGGATCGGAAAGGGGCGTCGGGGCGGAGGCGCTCCGTCCCGCTGTCCCGCGGCTCGTCCGCACTCCTGAAATCACATACGGAACGCAAGAGAGAGAAGCACATGAAGAAGAAGATCCTGACCCTCACCGCCCTGGGCGCCGCAGCAGCGCTCACCCTCGCCGGATGCAGCGGCGACGGAGCCGGTGGCACCAGCGCGGGCGGCGGCGACGCCGACGACAAGGGCACCATCACCCTCGGCTTCCTGCCCTCCTGGACCGACGGCCTCAGCACCGCGTACCTCCTGCAGGACCAGCTGGAGAAGATCGGTTACACGGTCGAGATGAAGACGCTCACCGAGGCGGGTCCCCTCTACACGGGTCTCGCGCAGGGCGATGTCGACATGTACCCGTCGGCCTGGCCCGAGCTCACGCACGCCGAGTACATGAAGAAGTACGGCGACGACATCGAAGACCTCGGCGCGTACTACGACAACGCCAAGCTCACCCTGGCGGTGCCGGAGTACTCCGATCTCACCTCGATCGAAGACCTGGCGGGCAAGGGGGCGGACTTCGACGGCAAGATCTACGGCATCGAGCCGGGCGCCGGCCTCACCGCGCAGACGCAGAAGATGATGCCCGAGTACGGGCTCGACGGCGAGTACGAGCTGGTGACGTCGTCGACCGCGGCGATGCTGACCGAGCTGAAGACCGCGACCGACAAGCAGGAGGACATCGTCGTCACGCTGTGGCGTCCGTTCTGGGCCAACGACGCCTTCCCCGTGAAGGACCTCGAAGACCCGAAGGGCGCGATGGGCGAGGCCGAGGGCCTGCACTTCCTCGGCACCAAGGGCTTCGCCGAGGAGTTCCCGGAGGCGGCCGAGCTGATCGAGAAGATCAAGCTCGACGACGAGCAGTACGGTGCGCTCGAAGACCTCGTGGTCAACGAGTACGGCGAGGGCAAGGAAGCCGACGCGGTCGACGCGTGGCTGGAGAAGTACGGCGACCAGTTCGACTGGACCGTCAGCTGAGCTGACCCGTCTCTGCACGAAGGGAGGGCTCCCGTCCGGGGGCCCTCCCTTCGACGTCTCCCCCGGGCGGGGCTTGCCTTCGCGATTGCGGTGGCGGGTCGGCGTGCGCTTCACTGAACCCGAACCCCACCCGGCACGCGACACCCGAGGACGAGATGGCCACCGAGAGCACCACACCCCTCCGCGTCCGGCCGCGGATCTGGATCGGCCTCGTCATCTACCTGGCGTACGTCGCTGTCGTCTTCACCGTGCAGCAGGCGACCGGCATTCCCTACACGTCCCTCGGCGACAGCGGACGCGACCTCTTCCTGGGCGCCGGCCTGTCCCTCATCGTCGGAGCGGTGCTCCTGGCGATCACGACGAGCCTGCTCGGGTGGTGGCGTCCCGCCCTGTTCGAGCGGACGCGCGCCGCGCATCGCTGGCCGATCATCGCCCCGGTGCTGATGGCGGTGGCCCTGGGCGTGAACCTCGCCTCCACCGACTGGGCCTCCTACGACGGCGCCTTCTTCGCCGCGTCGATCGTCCTGCTGCTGGTCGGCTTCACCGAGGAGCTGACCACGCGCGGACTGCTGCTCGTCGGGCTGCGCAGCCGCCTGTCCGAGGTGTGGGTGTGGCTGCTGACCTCCGCGCTGTTCGGACTCATGCACCTCATCAACGCGCTCAGCGGGCAGCCCCTCGCCCCCACGCTGCAGCAGGTGTTCCTCGCCTTCGGCGCCGGCACCATCTTCTACGTCCTGCGCCGCGTGACCGGCAGCCTGATCTGGGCCATGGTGCTGCACGGGTTCTGGGACTTCTCGACGTTCGCGGTCGGGCACGGCGCCGCGGGACCGCTGGCCGGGCTGGGTCCTGTGCTGGAGATCGTCGCGGTGGTGGTGGCGCTGGTGGGCGTCGCGTTCGTGATCCGCGGCGCCGACGAGCGCACCGCGACACCGTAGAGCACTCGTCCGCCGTGGGCGGCACCCCCCTTACGCTCCGCGGGGGAAGGTGCGGCCATGACCGTTCGTGGACCCGGCCGGGCCCCGGCAACGGGAGAGGGAACCATGTGCACAGGACTGACGGCACGAACGAGAAAGGCCTGAGCATGGCCGGACTCAACTTCCCCGACAACGCCTTGTACCCCGCGGAGGGATCGGGCGGCACGGAGATCACCCCGTTCGAGTTCATCCCCTGGGTGCTCGGGCAGTTCGAGACCGTCGCCCAGGTGAAGGACGCGCTGCGATCCGTGAGCCTCGTCGACATCTCCTTCAGCGCGGAGTTCCCGCTGTCGCCGCTGCACTGGATCATCGCCGACCGGACCGCCTCGATCGTGGTGGAGAGCGTGCGTGACGGACTGAAGGTGTACGACAACCCGTGGGGCGTGCTCACGAACAACCCCACGTTCGACATCCAGAGCTTCCGCCTGAACGACTACCGGCACCTCACGCGCCGCCAGCCCGACAACACGTTCGCGCCGGATCAGTCGCTCGACCTGTACAGCCGCGGCATGGGCGGGATCGGGCTGCCCGGCGACCTGTCGTCGTCGTCGCGCTTCATCAAGGCGGTGTTCACCCGCATGAACTCGGTCTGCGGCACCACCGAGTCGGAGTCGTTGAGCCAGTTCTTCCAGATCCTCGGCTCCGTCGCCCAGCAGCGCGGGTGCGTGCAGGTGGGCGACGAGGAGAAGTACGAGATCACGATCTACTCGTCCTGCTGCAACACCGACCGGGGCGTCTACTACTACACGACGTACGAGAACAGTCAGATCACCGGGGTCGACATGCACCGTGAAGACCTCGACGGCACCGCGCTCGCCGTGCACCCGCTCGTCGAGGGGCAGCAGATCGCGATGCAGAACTGACGCGCCTCGGGCCCGTCGTCTCGCTGCGCTCGCTCAGGGACCGGGGTGACGCTCGGCGGGGGCCGGGGCTCGGGCCCTTCGTCTCGCTGCGCACGCTCAGGGACCGGCGCCTCGGACGACGGACGCAACCCCCTGACCGGCGTGCGGCGGCCGGCGTAGCCTGTGGCCGTGGACGGGTTCGCGGCGGTCGACTTCGGGTTCGCCCGCGAGGTCCTGCAGCGGGGCATCGCGGGGCTGTACGTGGTCGCGTTCGTCTCCACGCTCAACCAGTTCCGCGCCCTGCTCGGCGAGCACGGACTGCTGCCCGCCCCGGCCCTGCTCGACTGGGTCGCGCAGAAGAGCGAGCGACGGAAGCTGCTGCATCCCACGCTGTTCACGCGCTGGCGCTACACCGACCGGCGGCTCGTGGCGCTGTCGTGGGCCGGGATCGCGGTGGGCGTGCTGCTGGTCGCGGGGGTGCCGCAGTTCGGGCCGCCGTGGCTGCCGATGGTGTGCTTCCTCGCGCTGTGGTTCGGGTACATGTCGGTCGTGAGCATCGGGCAGACGTTCTACTCCTTCGGGTGGGAGATGCTGCTGCTCGAGGCCGGGTTCCTGGCGGCGTTCCTGGGGTCGAACGACCAGCCGCCGCCGGTCGTGGTGATGGTGCTGTTCTGGTGGCTGCTGTTCCGCCTGGAGTTCGGTGCCGGGATGATCAAGATCCGCGGCGGGCGCGAGTGGCGCGACCTCACCGCCATGACGTTCCACCACGAGACGCAGCCGATGCCGGGCCCGCTCAGCCGCCAGGCGCACCTGCTGCCGCGGTGGTTCCACAGGCTGGAGGTCATCGGCAACCACGTCGCGCAGCTGGTCGTGCCGTTCTTCCTGTTCGCTCCCGTCCTGTCGCTGTGGGTGCCGGGACCGGTGCCGCAGATCGTCGGCGCGGTCGCCGGCGGTGTCGTGATCGCGACCCAGCTGTGGCTCGTGCTCACCGGCAACTTCGCGTGGCTGAACGCGGCGACGATCGTGCTCGGCTTCTCGGCGATCGGGCTGCCGGGGGTGGGCGCGGCCGAGCGGTCACCCGAGACGGCGCTGCCCTGGACCGTGTCGGGGATGCCGCTGTGGTGGGTCGTGGTGACCTCGGCCGTCGGCGTGCTGTTCGTGGTGCTGAGCGTGCCGGCCGTGCGGAACCTGTTCGCGCGGCGGCAGCTGATGAACGCGAGTTTCCACCGGTGGCAGCTCGCCAACGCCTACGGCGCCTTCGGCACGGTGACGCGGGAACGCATCGAGATCGTGGTGGAGGGGTCGGACGACGAGGAAGGGGTGCACTGGCGCGAGTACGGGTTCCGCGGCAAGCCCGGAGACGTGCGGCGCGTGCCGCGGCAGTTCGCCCCGTACCACCTGCGGCTGGACTGGCTGATGTGGTTCCTGCCGCTCGGGCACTCGCTGGACGACTGGTTCACGGTGTTCCTGCTGCGACTGCTCGAGGCCGACGGCCCGACCCTGCGGATGCTGCGTGTCGACCCGTTCCACGGTGAACGGCCGCGATGGGTGCGGGCGGTGTCGTACCGGTACCGTTTCGCGACCCGCGCGGAGCATCGCGCCGACGGTGCCGTGTGGGTGCGCAGCGGTCGCCGTGTGATCCTCGGTCCGCTCGGCCTGCGCTGAGGATCGGGCGTCGTGGGGTCACGGGCGCACGGGGCGGGTTCAGGGGGTGGGCGACGGCGGGGGAGCAGGAGGCGCGAGGCCGAGCGAGGGGGCGACCGTGTTCAGTCCTGCCGCCAATCCGAGGGCGAGCGCGTCGCCGGTGTGGCCGGCCCCGGGGATCTCGGTGAGGGTGACGTTCATGCCGGCGGCCGTGGCGGCGTCGGCGAGGCGTCGCGTTCCGGGGCCGAAGCCGCCGTCCTCCGTGCCGGTCGTCACGGCGGCGGTGACCCCCGCGTACCGACCCGTGTTCCTGGCGAGGATCGCCGCCGGCTTGTCGGCCTCGAAGGCTGCGGCGTCGCCACCGTAGACATCGGCGCGCACCCGGTCGGCATACTCCACGCCGGGGAATTCCTCCGGTGAGACGGCCACGAGGGTGCCCCAGGCCGCCGGATCGAGCGCCGTGTACTTCACGGCGCACACGCCGCCGTTGGAGTACCCGCCGAGCACCCATCCCTTCGGCTGCGTGCCGACGTGCAGGTTCTGCCGGATCCACGCCGGCACGTCTTTCCGGATGTAGGTCTCGGCGTTGCCGTAGGTCGAGGAGTCCGCGCAGGCAGGGTCGCGACCGTTGCCGATCTGATCCGCGATGATCACGATCGGCGCGAGTCCCCGGTGCTCGGCGGCGAACCTGTCGAGCGTCGGGGTGATCATCTCGGGGTTCGGCGTGCCGGGGTAGCCGAGCATGAACACCATCACGGGCAGCAGAGGCGGGTTCTTCACCTGCGCAGCCGGGGGCAGGTACAGGCCGGCCTGCCGGGCCTGGAACCCCGAGGCCGCGCCGGGGATCGTGACCGTGCCGACCTTCCCCTGGGCGGGCATGTCCGCCGGCGGCTGCCACGACTCGTACAGCGGGCGATCCGGCGGAGGAGCATCGCCGGTGTCGGCGTTCGGCAGGTCGATGGGCTTCGAGACGACGATGCCGAGCGCGTCGGCGACCGTCTTGTCGAGGCCGTAGAACGCGTTGATGCCGATGCCGCCGGCGAGCGCGAACACCGGGATGGACACGGCGGCGACGACCTTGCGCCACCACCGCGAGTCCCACAGGTTCACGATCGCCAGCCCGATCGCGGCGCACGTGGCGATCAGAAGCCCCAGCACCTCGAGCGTGAGGTCTCCGCCGAACGCCTTCGTCCGGTTCGCGAGGGCGTACACCCCCAGGGCCACCGCGGTACCGGCGAGGAGGCCGATCGCGGAGGTGAGCAGGCGCCGCCGGGTCGGACGGCGGAGCAGCAGATACAGCGCACAGACGCCGGCGAGCGCGAACACGACGATCGGGACGGGCCCGCCGAGGATCTGGATCTGGAGGAGCGCTTCCATGTCAGGAGCGCCCCGTGGGGGCGATGCTCGCCCGGTCGCTCGGATCGTCCGTATCGAGGGGAGAAGCACACGCCATGGCGATCATCGTAAGAAGAAGCGCCCACTCCCCCCGACCGTTTCGAGTGCTTCATATCGGTCGTGCGGCCGAGCGCAGCGAAACGCCCCGGCCGGGGTGCGAGACCCCGGACGGAGCGTTCCGTTCCGCTTGGCGACGATCAGCTGACCTTCTTCCGGTAGGAGATGATCGCGAACACGTAGGCGACCACGAGGATGCCGACGCACCAGGCGAGGGCGATCCAGATGTCATCGCCGACGGGCTGCTCGGCGAACAGCGCCTGGATGGTGTTGACGATCGAGGTGACCGGCTGGTTGTCGGCGAACCACTGCACGGGTGCGGGCATGGTGTCGGTCGGCACGAACGCCGAGCTGATGAACGGCAGGAAGATCAGCGGATACGAGAACGCGCTCGCTCCGTCGACCGTCTTGGCGTTCAGGCCGGCGATGATCGCCAGCCACGTCAGCGCGAGGGTGAACAGCATCAGGATGCCGATCACTCCGAGCCAGGCCCACACGCTCGCCCCGGTGCGGAAGCCCATCAGGAAGCCGACGCCGAAGATGATCGCGAGGGTGATCGCGTTCGCCGTGAGCGACGTCAGCACGTGGGCCCACAGCACGCTCGATCGGGCGATCGGCATGGAGTGGAACCGCTCGAAGATGCCGCTCTGCATGTCGGTGAACAGCCGGAACGCGGTGTAGGCGATGCCCGACGCGATCGCGATGAGCAGGATGCCCGGCAGCAGGTAGTTCACGTAGTTGTCGGTGCCGGTGCTCTGCTGGAGCGCGCCGCCGAAGACGTACACGAACAGGAGCATCAGCGCGATCGGGGTGACCGCGGTGGTGATGATCGTGTCGGGGCTGCGGAAGATGTGCCGCATGGAGCGGCCGGTGAGGGTCGCCGTGTCGGCGGCGAAGTGCGTGCTCATGCTGCGTCCTTTCGTGAGGGTCCGATCAGGGTGAGGAAGATCTCCTCGAGGGTGGGCTGCTTCTCGACGTACTCGACCTGCGCGGGCGGGAGCAGCTGCTTCAGCCCGGCGAGGGTGTCGTTCGCGATGATGCGGCCCTCGTGCAGGATCGCGATCCGGTCGGCCAGCTGCTCCGCCTCGTCGAGGTACTGCGTGGTGAGCAGCACCGTGGTGCCGCTGTGCGCGAGCTGCTTCACGACGTCCCACACCTCGATGCGCGCCTCGGGGTCGAGGCCCGTGGTCGGCTCGTCGAGGTAGATCACCTCGGGGTCGCCGACCAGGCTCATCGCGATGTCGAGCCGCCGCCGCATGCCGCCCGAGTAGGTGCCGACCTTGCGGCCACCGGCGTCCGTCAGGCGGAAGGTGGCCAGCAGGCGGTCGGCGACCCCGCCCGGGTCGGGCAGGTGCCGCAGCTTCGCGACCAGCACGAGGTTCTCGCGCCCGGTGAGGATCTCGTCGACCGCGGCGAACTGCCCGGTGAGACTGATCTTCTCGCGGACGCCGAGGGGGTTCGCGGCGACGTCGACGCCCTGCACGGTCGCCGTGCCGGCGTCGGCCTTCAGCAGCGTGGAGAGGATCCGCACCATCGTGGTCTTGCCGGCACCGTTCGACCCGAGGAGGGCGAAGATCGATCCCCGCTCCACCTCGAAGTCGACGCCGCGCAGCACGTGCAGGTCCTTGTAGGACTTCTCGATGCCTCGCACCGAGAGGGCGGTGTTCGTCATGACTGCTCCTTCTTCTTCGCGTCCTCGACGGCCTTGGTCAGCCGGGCGCGCTCCTTGTCGACCCACTGGGTGCCCCCGTAGGCCTCGGCGTAGGTCTCGGCGAACTCGACCGGGTCGGCGCCGATGATGTCGTCGATCGGGGTGCCGTCGATCGCGGCGCGCTCCCACAGGTCGGCGAGGTCGAGGAAGATCTGCACGAGCGTGTCGCCGTCGGTGATCCCCCCGTAGTACATCGTGTAGCGGTGCTGGGCGTTGGCGACCGTGCGGTACGGCTCGGGCAGAGCCTCGATCCGCGCCTTCGCCTGCTTGTACTGCTTCTTCTGCTCGAGCGATCCGGTGAGCGCTTCGATCCACTTGGCGGCCATGTCAGTTCTCCTCGCTGGGGGTGTTCGTGTGAGTGGTGTTGAGTCGTTTGATGTGTGTCGTGAGGAAGTTCCAGGTGGTCCAGAACTCCTCCAGCTCCTGCCGGCCCGCGGCGTTCAGGGTGTACACCTTGCGGGGCGGGCCCTTCTCGCTCGGCACCTTCTCGACGTCGACGAGCTTCTTCTGCTCGATACGCACCAGCAGGGCGTAGACGGTGCCCTCGGCGGTGTCGGTGAAGCCGTGGTCGCGCAGGCGCGTGGTGATCTCGTAGCCGTAGGCCGGCTGCTCGGCGAGGAGGGCCAGCACGATGCCCTCCAGGGTGCCCTTGAGCATCTCGGTCATCTGCTTGCCCATGTGGTCCCCCTCTCCTTCTCGGTTCAGTACTCAGTGTTGCTGGGTACCGGTACAAAGTAACACTGAGTACCGGTACTTAGCAACACCGAATACCCGAACTTCTTCGGAGAGGTGCGACGGGTCAGCTGCGCAGGTAGGCGAGCACGGCGAGGACGCGGCGATGCCCGCTGTCGCTCGACGAGAGGCCGAGCTTGGCGAAGATGTTGCCGATGTGCTTGCTCACGGCGGTCTCCGTGACGAACAGCCGCTCGGCGATCGTGGTGCCCAGACCGTCGGCTCCCGCGGCGAGCAGCTCCCCCGCGTAGCGCTGATCGGGGCGACCCGCGGCCAGGTGCGTGCCACCATGCGGGTCGAGGCGATCCTCGTCGCCGCGATCTCGATGGTGTTCGGCGTGCTCGTGGCGATCCCGCCGCTGATGGGGATGAGCTACGGCATCTCCGGACAGCCGGTCCCCGCGATGCCGGTCCTCGGCTCGCTCGCGATCATCGGCGGCATGGGGGCGCTGGCGCTGGTCGCCCTCCGCGTCGCGACGGGCGCGGCGCTGCGGCGTCGGCCGATCGAGGAGATCGGTTCGCGCGAGTAGTGCGGTGTGACGGGGGCGTCCGCGCGGCGGGCGTCCCCGTCAGCAGCAGCCGGGGAGACGGTTGCCGAACAGCGGCAGCGTCAGCGCGGCGCGACCGGCGACGTAGGTCGCGGCGAGCAGCAGGAGGAGAAGGACCGTCCCGATCATCGGTGCCCACGACCTCGCACGGGGGTGCTGACCGAGCAGGAGCATCGCCACGACGGTCGCCGCCAGCAGCACGAGGGCGCCGACGTAGAAGGTGTCGATGGCGGCCGAGAACGCGGTGTAGTCGCAGGAGGTGGCGGTGCAGCTCGCGATGCTGAGCGTCGAGGTGAACGTGACCGCGAAGCCGAACACCGTGAAGACCGCCTGGAGTCCCAGGCCCAAGACGAGGAAGCTCCCTCGTGCCTCTGCCGCCGACGGGCGGCCCCCTGCCTCCATCGCGCCATCGTCTCACGGGGATGTGGCGGCCTGACGGAGCGTGGGGTGAAAAGGCGGGGTGAATTCTCCCGGTCCGGCCGGGACGGAGCTGCGCACCCGGGCAGTCTGGCGGAGGCCCGGACCGAGTACGCCATACCCGATGGTGCTCGGCGGTCGCCTGAGGGGGCGGGGCTTCCGTGTGCGCGCACGCGCCGCGGACAGCGATGGATGGGGAGTGAAGTCGTGAGATTCCGTGATGCCCGTGAGCAGCGGCCGAGCCGCTGGAGCCGGACCAGGAAGCTGATCGGCGGTGTGGTGAGCACCGCGCTCGTCGCCTCGTCGATGATCGTGGTGGGCGGCACGCTCACCGCGGCGCCGGCCGCAGCAGCCGAGCCGTTCCTCTGCACGCCGGGAGCGGTGTACGTGCAGAGCACCTCCGAGGTGCGCGAGTTCGCGGTGAACGAGCAGGGCGGCGCCCCCGGCGACGGCGGCACGCTCAGCAGCATCAACCTCGGCGCAAACCACTCCAACAACGCGCTCGGGCTCTCGTCCAACGGACGCTACGCGTACACCGTCACGAACGCCGCCGGCAGCAAGATGCTCGCGAAGCACGACCGCGTGACCGACACCACCACGCGCACCTCGTTCTCGCTCAACTCCTCGGTCCTGCGCGGCGCCGTGCACCCCGTCACCGGCGTGTACTACTTCGCCAGCGGCACGATCAACGGCGCCATCAACCTGTACGCGTGGAACGAGAACGTCACCCCGCAGACCTACGTGCAGGTCGGCACGCTGCGCCCGACCACCGGCAGCAGCGCGTTCGGCGCCAACGGCGACATGGCCTTCAGCGCCTCCGGTCAGCTCGTGCTCGTGGCCGACAACTACATCTACTCGTCCGACCTGCCGAGCACGCTGCAGCCGAGCACCGCCACGATCGACGCCAAGCAGGTGCACGACATGGGCGCGGGCGTGCAGGGCAACGGCATCGCGTTCGGCAACCTCGGGCACATCTTCGTGTCGGTGTCCGGCGGCGGCAACCGCATCATCGAGGTGGACCTGCCCCGTGGGGCGACCGTGAACACCACGTCGCTGGGGAACTTCGGACCCACCGACATGGCCAGCTGCACGTTCCCCAACACCCTCACGCTCAAGAAGGACCTCCCGAACGGGCGCCAGGCCGACACCGACCAGTTCGCGCTGCGCGTGCAGTCGCCCACCGGCTACCAGGTGCCGCAGACCGATGCCACGACACGTGGCGCGCAACCCGGCCTGCAGCCCGACTACGCGGGTCCGGTGTTCACCAACCAGGGCGACGCCTTCCAGCTCTCCGAGTCGCCTGCCGGCACGACCGACCCGACCCGCTACGACGCGTCCCTGGTCTGCGTGCAGGTCAACCCCGACGGCTCGACGACCCCGGTCGCGGTGACCGCCGACGGCCAGGTCACCCAGCCATCCGGTCCGCTCGGCACCGACGTCACCTGCACGTACACGAACCTGCGCCTCGCACCCGGCCTGGCCCTGCGCAAGACCTCGGATCCCGCGAACGGCACCGCCGTGACCGCGGGGCAGCGCGTCACCTACACGGTCGAGGCGGAGAACACCGGCAACACGCGCCTCGACCCGGTGACCGTGAGCGACGACCTGTCCGGCGTGCGCGCCGTCGCGACCTACCAGGGCGACGTGGCGACCGCGATCGACGGCGACCCGGTGACCTCGGGCGCCGCGACCGTCACGGGCGACGAGCTCGCCTGGAGCGGTGCGCTCGAGCCCGGCCAGGTGCTGACCGTGACCTACTCGGTTATCGTCGACGAGGGCGTGGAGGGCGAGCGCATCGCCAACAGCGTCACCGCGTCGGGCACGCCCCCCGGCGGCTTCGACCCGATCGTCCCCCCGGCCGTCACGACCGAGCACCCCGTCGCCGGCTTCGAGCTCGTCAAGACCTCGTCGCCCGCCTCGGGCAGCACGGTCGAGCCCGGCCAGACCATCCAGTACACCGTGACCGGCACCAACACCGGCGCGACTCCGCTCGACCCCGCCTCGCTCACGGACGACCTCTCCGGCGTGCTCGCCCACGCCGCGTACAACGACGACCTCACGACCGCGATCGACGGCACGACCCTCACCACGGGCGGCGCGACCCTCACCGGCAGCACCCTCGCCTGGACCGGGGCCCTCCAGCCCGGGCAGACCGTGACCGTGACCTACTCCGTGACCGTGGGAGAGGACGCCTCGGGCGAGATCCTCCGCAACACCGTCGCGGGCTCCGGCACCCCGGTCACGCCCGACCCCGGCGACCCGACCGGCCCGCTGGTGCCCGGTGAGCCGATCGTCCCGCCGACCTCCACCACGGAGCACCCCGTGCTCGGTTCCGGCTTCACGATCTCGAAGACGGCCGACCCCGCGTCGGGCACCCGCGTCGACCCGGGCAGCGTGATCACGTACACCGTCACGGGCACCAACACGGGCGACACCGTGCTCGACCCGGCGACGATCACGGACGACCTGCGCGACGTGCTGGCCCACGCGAGCTCGAACGACGATGCGACCGCGACCCGCGGCGACGTCCGCGTGGCCGACGGAACGCTGAACTGGAGCGGCCGGCTGCTCCCGGGGCAGGACGTGGTGATCACCTACTCGGTCACGGTCGACGCCACCGCGGGCGGCGAGCTCATCGCCAACACCGCCACCGGCGCCGCGACCCCGCTCATCCCCACGGATCCGAGCGACCCCGGCAGCCCGACCACGCCTGGCACGCCGATCACGCCGCCGCCCGCCACCACGGAGCACCCGGTGAACCAGCCCGGCTTCACGTTCGCGAAGACGGTCGACCCCGCCACGGGCACCGCCGTCGACCCCGGCACCGTGCTGACCTACACGCTGACCGCCGCGAACACCGGCGAGACCGTGCTCGACCCGGTCGCGATCACGGACGACCTGTCCGGCGTGCTGCCCTCGGCGGCGTACAACGGCGACGCTGTCGCGACCATCGGCGGCGCGTCCGCGGGTGCCGTGACCGTCGACGGCGCGACACTCGCCTGGAGCGGGTCGCTCGCGGTCGGGGAGACCGTGACCGTCACCTACTCCGTGACTGTGACCGCAGAAGGCGTCGGCACCGTGATCGAGAACGCGGCGACCGCGTCTGCCACGCCGCCCGGCGGCTCCGTCATCACGCCGCCTCCCGGCACCACGACCACGCCGGTGAACCGTCCGGGCTTCTCGCTGTCGAAGAGCGCGGACCCGGCGACGGGCACCGCGGTCGACCCCGGCGCGGTCATCACCTACACGGTGACCGGCGTGAACACGGGTGAGACGGCGCTTGACCCCGTCGCGATCACGGACGACCTGTCCGAGGTGCTCGCCCACGCCGCGTTCACCGGCGATGCGACCGCCACGATCGACGGCGTCCCGGCCACGGCTCCCACCGTGGCGGGCGACCGGTTGTCGTGGAGCGGTGCACTGCCGGTGGGTGCGACCGTCACCCTCACGTACTCCGTGACCGTGGCGGCCGACGCGGGCGGCACCGTGCTGGCGAACCGGGCCTCCGGCTCCGCGACCCCGCCCGGGGGCGTGCCGCCGATCGAGACGCCGCCCGCCACGACCGAGCACCCGGTCAACGCGCCCGGCTTCGAGCTGCGCAAGACCGCCGACCCCGCGGATGGCACCCGCGTCGACCCGGGCAGCGTCATCACGTACACCGTGACCGGCGTGAACACGGGTGAGACGGCTCTGGCACCCGTGAGCATCGACGACGACCTGTCGGGCGTGCTCGCCCACGCCGACTACAACGGCGACGCGACGGCCACCGTGGTCGACGGCGTCGCGCCCGCCCCGGTCGTGGCCGGCGACGAGCTGACGTGGACGGGCGACCTCGCGGTCGGCCAGCGCGTCACCATCACCTACTCGGTGACCGTGCACGCAGACGCGGGCGGTGCGACCATCGCCAACACGGTCGAGGGCACGGCGACGCCTCCGGGCGGCGCGGTGATCACGCCCCCGCCGACGACCACGGAGAACCCGGTCGGCACCCCCGGCTTCACGTTCGCGAAGACCTCGGACCCCGGTTCGGGCACGGCCGTGGCGACGGGAAGCGTCGTGACCTACACGCTCACCGGCACCAACACCGGCGAGACCGGGCTGGACGAGGTGGTCGTGCGGGACGACCTGGCCGGAGTGCTGCGGCACGCCGACCTGCGCGGCACGGCGACGGCCACGGTGGGTGACCGCGAGGTGGCCGCCCCCGTGATCGACGGGACGGCGCTGCGCTGGACGGGCAGTCTCGCGGAGGGGGAGAGCGTCGTGATCACCTACGCGGTGACCGTGCACGCCGACGCGGCAGGCGCCTCGCTGCGGAACGTGGCCGTCGCCTCGGCCACGCCGCCCGGAGGGGAGACGATCACCCCGCCCGCCGGCACGACCGAGAACCGGGTGCTGACGCCGCTCGCCGTCACCGGCGGACAGCTGGCGCCCTGGGTGCTGATGCTCGCGATCGCCCTGCTGCTCGCCGGAGCCGCGCTGCTGATCGTGCGCCGGCGTCGCATGCAGGCCTGACGACCCCCCGCCGGCTCCCGGCCGCCGCCCCACGCGCGGCCGGGGGCCCTCGGGATCAGTCGGGGAGCAGTCCGTGCCGGGCGGCCTGCTCCAGCGCCTCGGTGCGATTGGCCGCGTCGAGCTTGCGGTAGATGCTGCGCAGCTGGGTCTTGAGGGTGTTCGGCGACACGCTCAGCTCGGCGGCGATGTCCGGCAGCGCCGCCCCCGAGGTGAGGGCGTGCAGCACGACCTGCTCGCGGGACGACAGTCGCGGCCGCGTCGCGAACGACGGCAGCGCGGAACGCGTGGGCAGGGGCGCGCCG
>NZ_SSDO01000277.1:0-10781 GCF_004794395.1 Microbacterium sp. K41
GCGGCCTCGACGGCCGCGCGCTCCCACGCCTCCCGCATGCCCTCCGGCACCAGCACGCGCGTCTGCGCCGCGCAGGTCTGTCCGGCGTTCGCGAAGCACGAGGCGAGGACCCCCCGCACGGACTCGTCCAGCGGCGCGTCGTCGAGCACGATCGCCGCCGACTTGCCCCCGAGCTCCAGCGCGACCTTCTTGATGGTCGCGGCGGCGGCGCGCGCCACCTGCTCCCCCACCTGGCGCGAGCCCGTGAAGGTGACCATGTCGACGCCGGGGTGCGCCACCAGCGGAGAGCCGACACCGGCACCGTCGCCGTGCACGATGTTCACGACGCCGGCCGGCAGCCCGGTCTCGCGGAGGATGTCGCCCACGATCGCGGCGTTCAGCGGCGCGACCTCGCTGGGCTTGAGCACCACGGTGCAGCCGGCGAGGATCGCGGCGCCCACCTTGAGCATGATCTGGTGCAGGGGGAAGTTCCAGGGCGTGATCGCGGCGACCACACCGACCGGCTCCGCGACCACGAGGGAGTTCGAGACCGCCTCGCGCTCGACGTGCGCGCGGGCGGCCTCGACCAGCCGGGCGAGGTCGGCGATCGCGACCCCCACCTGGGCGGAGCGCGCGAACGCGATCGGCGACCCCATCTCCGCGCTCAACGTCGCAGCGAGCAGCTCACGGTGGCGCGCCAACCCCTCGGCGAGCGCCTCGACATGAGCGATCCGCTGCGACATCGGCGTCGTCGACCAGGTGCCGAACGCGCCCGCGGCCGCAGCCACCGCACGATCCACATCGGCGGGGCCGCCTGCCACGACGGCACCGATCACGGTGCCGTCGGCCGGGCTGACGACATCGATCGAGGCCTGCCCTGCGGCATCCTCCCTGATGCCGGCGATGTCGTGCCCGATGACCATGTCAGACCCCCGCCTGCCGCACGAGATGCGCATCGGGGGCGAGCGGCGCCGGGCGCGGCACACCCTCGTGGATCAGGTGCCACGGCGACGGGAACTCGCCGACCGGCACGTTGATGAGGATCGGCTCGTTCGCGGGCACGGCGTCGGCCAGCACCCCCGAGAGCTCCTGCGGGGTAGTCGCCCGTGCGGAGCGGATGCCGAACGCCTCCGCGAGCGTGCCGTAGTCCGGATTGGTGAGGTCGCTGGCGAAGTAGCGTGCCCCGTACCGGTTCTTCTGGATGCGGCGCACGTTGCCGTAGAACCCGTCGTGGAACACGATCGTCACGAGGCCGAGACCGTAGCGCTTGGCCGTGGACAGCTCCTGCAGCGTCCAGGAGAAGCCGCCGTCGCCGTTCACCGACACGACGGCGCGGTCGGGGTCGGCCGCCTTGACGCCGAGGGCCGTGGCGAAGCCGTAGCCGAGCGTGCCCTGGTAACCGGGGCCGATGTAGGTGCGCGGCTGGTACGCCGGATAGCAGGCGCTGGCGGCGTAGCCCACCTGCGTGAACTCGCTCACGAAGACGCCGTCTTCGGGGAGCGCGCCGCGGATCGCGGACAGGTACTCCCGCTGCGGGGAGATGTCGGCGAACTGCGCGGCGAGCCAGGTGCGCACGCGGGCGAACTCGCTCTCCCGCGAGTCGCGCGCCGGGGTGCCGACCTCGGCGGCCAGGGCGGCGAGGGCGAGGCGGGCATCGGCGTGCAGCGTCTGCGCGGCGGCACGCGGGCCCCCGAGGTCGGCGGCCTCCGCGTTCACGAGGATCACGGGGGCGCCGTTCGTGTCGACCTGGGTGCCGAACGTCGAGACGAAGCGCGTGCCGACGGCGAGCACCAGGTCGGCGTCCTCCCGGAACGCGCGGAGGGCGAGCGCGTCGAAGGCCAGACGGTGGCGGGCGTCGAGCGCACCGCGGCCGTTCTCGGTCATGAGCACGGGGGCCTCCAGTGCCTCGGCGAGTGCCTGGAGGGCGACCGATGCGTTCGCGGCGAGCACTCCCCCGCCCACCACGATCATCGGGCGCTTGGCCGCGAGCAGGCGGGCGGCGGCGTCGCGGATCTGCTGCTCCTCCGGCACGAGGGGTGCGTCGGCGACACGCTCGGCCGCGACGGCACGCGAGGTGGCGGCCAGAACGTCCGGCGGCACCTCGAGCGCGACGGGGCGAGGGCGGCCGCTGCGCAGCTGGGTGAACGCCTCGCGCACGAGCCCGGGGATCTCATCGGCGGAGCGGGCGGTGCCCGTCCATTTCGTGAGTCGCTGCAGGATGCCCGTCTGGTCGGGGATCTCGTGCAGGGCGCCGAGTCCGCGGCCGATGGCCTGCGAGTCGATCTGGCCCGCGATCAGGAGCATCGGCGAGTTGGCCGAGTAGCCGGTCGCGACGCCGGAGAGGGCGTTGAGCACGCCGGGGCCCGGCACGACCATCGCGACACCGACGTCGCCGGTGCTCCGCGCGTAGCCGTCCGCCATGTAGGTCGTGGCCTGCTCGTTGCGCGCGCAGATGAAGTCGACCTGGTCGGTGCGGGCGTGGAGGGCGTCTGCGGCGGCATCGAGCTGGACGCCCGGGATGCCGAAGATCCGTGAGACTCCCTGGTTGATGAGGGAGTCTGCGAGCAGATCGCCACCGGTGGGGTCGGTCATCTGTTTCCTCTCGTGAGCAGCATTGCGTGATTGACTGTATTAGATACATTCAATTACTGCAAATAGGAGAATCGCCCGCCGCCACCGCCCCGGCGCGGCAGGCGCTCCTTAGGATGTGAGAGATCCGCTCCACAGCCCCGCTCCGACCGAAGGATCCCCGTGGCCAGCACCCAGGAAGAAGCGCGCACGTTCCAGCGCGTCGCGCCCGCGCAGTCCGTCGCCGACCGCGTGGTCACCGAGGTCGAGGCGATGATCAAGACGGAGGGTCTCGAGCCGGGTCATCGCATCGGCACCCGCCAGGAGCTGTGCGAGCAGTTCGGTGTGGCGCCGGCCACGCTCGGCGAGGCGCTGCGGGTGCTGCGGGCGCGCGGCTCGGTCGATCTGCGCCCGGGTCCCGGTGGCGGCATCTTCGTCGCCGACCAGTCCCCGCTGATCCGCCTCGCGCACAGCGTGCTGCGGCTGCGGCAGACCGGCGCTCCGGTGAACGACGTGATCAAGGTGCTGGACGCGCTCGACGAGGCCGTCATGCAGGACGCGGTGCAGCACCGCACGGACGCCGACATCGCCGATCTCGAAGCCGTGATGGCGGAGCTGACCGAGCACTGGCACGACCCCATCGAGGGCCTGCACGGCAACTGGCGGCTGCACCGGCGGATCGCCGAGATCTCCCCCAACGCCGTGCTGCGCACGTTCTACCTCAACCTCGTCGACTACATCGAGGGTGAGACCGCGGGGGCCGCGACCGACGACGCCCTGGCCGTGCCGGGCTTCCGGCAGGACACCGACGAGCGCCTGCGCATCCACGAGGCCCTGATCGACGCGATCCGCTCCGGCGATGTGAAGGTCGGCCGCAAGGCCGTGCTGGACCACCGCACGCTCGGTCGCTGACACGCGCGCCCCTCGTCTCGCTCCGCTCACTCAGGCAGCACCCCGGCGACGAGACGACGGGCGCCTACGCGTCGCCGACTCCGACGTGGCGCCAGGCGAGCGCCGCGAGAGCCGCGGCCTGATCGCCCAGCACCGCGTCGTCGAACCGCGCATGCGGCGAGTGGTTCATCGGGATGTCGTCCTGGTCCACATCCGGCGGGGTCGCGCACAGGAACAGGAACGTGCCTGGCACCTCCCTGAGCACGAACGAGAAGTCCTCCGACGCCATCCAGGGCGCATCGATCTCCTCCACGCGGTCCTCGCCGAACTCGGCGCGGAGCACCGCTGCCGCCGCCGCCGTCTCCTCGACCGTGTTGACCGTGACCGGATAGCCGACGATCACCTCGACGTCGGCCGTGCAGCCGTGCGCCGCGGCGATGCGCTCGATCAGCGGCGGGAGCTCGGCCTGCGCCTGCGCGATCGACGCCTCGGACAGCGTGCGCAGGGTCGCCGCGAAGCCCGCGTCCTCGGGGATCACATTCGTGATCTCCCCCGCGTACAGCGTCGTGACCGACAGCACCACGGGATCGAACACGTCGATGCGGCGCGTGACCCAGGACTGCAGGGCGAGGATCAGCTCGGCCACCACGGGCACGGGATCCACGGCCTGCTGCGGCCTCGACCCGTGCCCTCCCCTCCCGTGCACGCGCACCCGCAGCACGTTGGCGCCCGCCATGATCGTGCCGGACTTCAGCTGGAACGTGCCGCGCGCGCCCGGACCCACGTGGATGCCGTAGGCGGCCTCGACCCGCGTGCCCGCGGCGTCGAGCACGCCGTCGCGGATCATGAGCGGAGCCCCGCCGCCCGCTTCCTCGCCGGGCTGGAACATGAAGACGACGGAGCCGGCGATGCGGTCGCGCCGCCCGGCGAGCAGGCGTGCGGCCCCCACGAGTCCGGCCACGTGCAGGTCGTGCCCGCACGCGTGCATCGCCCCGTTCGCCGACGCGTACTCGAGGCCGGTCTCCTCGACGATGGCGAGCGCGTCCATGTCTCCGCGCAGGAGCACGGACGGGCCGTCGGTCGCGCCGCGCAGCACGGCCGTGACCGAGCTGAGGTCCGATCCGGTC
Source organism: Microbacterium sp. K41 (assembly GCF_004794395.1). Taxonomy (NCBI): domain Bacteria; kingdom Bacillati; phylum Actinomycetota; class Actinomycetes; order Micrococcales; family Microbacteriaceae; genus Microbacterium; species Microbacterium sp. K41. The sequence continues at coordinate 4,566 of NZ_SSDO01000277.1, forward strand.
GTGATCTCCAGGCCCAGGCCGTCGATCGCGTCGAGCACGGCGCGCTGCGTCAGCGGCAGGTCGAACCCGGGCTCGGGGATGCGGTGCAGACGACGGCGCAGCTCCACCAGCTCCGGCTGCAGGCGTGCGGCGTCGTCGTGCAGCGTCATCCGTTCCCCTCCTGCGCCGCGGACGGCGCCGAGTACACCGTGCGCCCGTCGATGAGCACCTCCCGCACGGTCGAGGCGACGTCGAGCGGGTCTCCGGTCCACAGAACCACATCCGCGTCGCGGCCGGGCTCCAGCGCGCCGACCCGGTCGTCGATGCCGGCGATGGCCGCGGCCGTCGAGGTCATCGCCGCGAGCGCGGTCTCCCTCGGCAGCCCGGCCCGCACGGCCACGGCCGCCTGCATCGCGAGCAGGCCGATGGGCACGACCGGGTGGTCGGTGGTGAGCGCCACGCGCACACCCGCCGCGGCGAGCGCGGCGAGGTTCGCGGGATCGGCTTCGCGTACCTCCACCTTGGAGCGGCTCGACAGGATGGGTCCGTAGATCACGGGCACGTCGCGCGCGGCGAGGATACCGGCGAGCTTGTGCGCCTCGGTGCCGTGATTGAGCACGAGGCGCAGCCCGAACTCGTCGGCGATGCGCAGCGCCGTGGCGATGTCGTCGTGCCGGTGCGCGTGCTGCTCCCACGTGAGCGTGCCGTCGAGGGCTTCCGTGAGCGCCTGCTTTCCGAGGTCCACGGCGAACGGCGTGCCGTCGGCGCGGGCCTTGTCACGCCGGACCGCGTAGCCCTGCGCGTCGCGCAGCGCCTGACGGATGACGAGGGCGATGCCGAGCCGGGTCGACGGCAGCTGCTTGCGCTCCCCGTAGGCCTGCTTGGGGTTCTCGCCGAGCGCCGACTTCATGCCGAGCGCCGCGCGGATCACCTGCTCGTCGACCGAGCGCCCTCCCGCCGTCTTGATGGCGACGCTCTGCCCGCCGATCGGGTTGCCCGATCCCGGCTTCACGACCACGGCGGTGATGCCACCGGCGAGCGCGTCGCGGAAGGCGATGTCCTCGATGTTGACGGCGTCGATGGCCCGCACGCCGGCGGTGACCGGCGACGAGACCTCGCTGCCGTCGAACCCGGCGGGGCCGTTGGCCTCCTCGTGCGCGCCGATGTGGCTGTGCGGGTCGATGAGGCCGGGCAGCACCCAGCATCCGGCGGCGTCGATCACCCGGGCGCCCTCGGGCACGGCGAGCCCTGTGCCGACGGCCTCGATGCGCCCGTCGGACAGCAGCACGGTGCCGCTCTCGATCTCCTCACCCAGGCCCGTGACGACCCGCCCTCCCACGATCGCGACGGCATCCGTCATGCGTTCTCCTCGTCTTCCTCGGCGCGACGCTCGACCAGCTCGCGCGTCTTCGTCAGCAGCTCGTCGACGTCCAGGCTGAGGATGCCGGCGGCCGGGTCCACGCGCACCACGATGCCGTCATCGCACCGGGGCGGCTCGCCGCTCAGGTCGACGAGCGGATCGTCGACCCAGATCCACGGCAGACCGTCCGCGTACCGGCGGATGTGCGCGAGCTTGTCGAACTGCACGGGCAGGAACGGCCACGGCTCCTCCGGCAGCTCGAGCGGCTCGCGGAACGCGGTGTGCGCGTTGTGGCCCCACTCCGACGCCCACACGATGTCGAAGTGCTCCGCCAGCTCGTGCAGCCGCTGCGCCGCGGCGTCGGGGATGGCGACGTCGCGCACCCACCGCCCCCACGCCGACAGGTGGTGCGTGCTCACCGGCACGGCCGGCTCGCCCTCGATCACGACGACGTCGCTGATGCCCAGCACGAGGACCGGACGGTCCCCCCGGGGCGGCCGCGCCGTGTACTTGGCCATGTCAGTCGTCCACCGCGTCGGCGAGCAGCGGCGCGTCGGGCGCGCCCTCGAAGTAGTTGCCACCCTCGATGCGGATCAGCCGCTCCGACTCGTCGAAGAACACGCCGACAGGGTCGCCGCCGCCCGCCACGGCCCGGTGCTGCTTGGCCATCATGCGCCGGATCATCGCGATGCCCTGGTCGGTGGTGGTGAGGTGATCCTCGGAGTGCAGCGAGATGGCGCCCTGCGACTTCTGCGCCTCGTAGTCGCCGGGCAGCCGCTGGTGCTCCAGGTCGGTGAGCTCCTTCCACGGCTTGCCCTCGTGGGTGGAGCGCAGCTTGGTGAGGAAGTCGGGGTCGCTGTCGCGCGCGACCGTGAAGATGCGGAAGTTGGTGTCGTCCATCGGCACCACCCAGCCGATCATGTTCGTCTGTCCGGAGGCGAGCTTGGGGCTCGCCACCACACGCAGGTTCGGGAAGATCACCTCGGTCACGCGGCGCAGCTGCCGGCCGTCGCCGAGGTCGCGCATCTGGATGCTCCGAACGCCCAGCGGCGTGTACTCGTACTCGACCTCGGGGATCAGCGCCATCTCCGGCGTGAACTGGTTGCCGCTGAACCGGGCGTGCAGGATCGGCACGTGGAACGGGTCCATCACGTTCTCCCAGTGCTGCAGCCAGTTGAAGTCGAGCTGTGCCGGGCCGCCTCCGCCCACGCCCTGGTCGTTCACGATGAGCTGCTCGTCGTCGGCCAGCTCCTCGAGCGTGTCGTAGCGCGGCAGCACCGGCTTCTTGTCGGGCGGGCCCATGTAGGCCCAGATCAGTCCGTACTGCTCCTCGACGGGGTACCACGGCTGACGTACGCGATCGCGGTGCAGTCCCAGGTCGGGCTCGCACGGCTGCTCCAGGCAGTGCCCCTCGGTGTCGAACACCCAGCCGTGGTAGCAGCAGCGGATGCCCTCGTCCTCGACCCCGCCGTAGAACAGCGACGCGCCGCGGTGGATGCAGCGCGGGTGCAGCAGACCCGCCTTGCCCTTGCGGGTGCGGAACAGCACGAGCTCCTCGCCCAGCACGCGCAGCGAGAGGGGTCGTGTCGTCGCATCCTCGACCTTCGCGACCGGGTGCCAGTAGCGGCGCAGCACCTCACCGTAGGGGGTGCCAGGACCCACCTGGGCGAGCTCGTTCAGCGGCTGCCCGAGGCGCAGCCCGTATGCGGTTCCGGTGTCCATGGTCGCTCCGTTCGTGGGGGGGTCAGATGTCGAGGACGAGACGGTCGCCGAGCGAACGGGAGACGCAGATCATCATCGTCTCGTTGCTCTCGCGCTCGTCGGGGGTGAGGATCGAGTCGCGGTGCTCGGGCGCCCCGTCGACGACGGCGGTCTCGCACGTGCCGCACACGCCCTCCAGGCAGGAGCTGGGCACGCCGATACCGGCGTTCTCGAGCATCTCGAGGATGCTGCACCCGCGGTCCACCGTGACGACGAGGTCGGACCGGCTGGCGACCACCTCGAACGACTCGGCGCCCTGCGATTCGCCGAAGGTCTTCGCCTGGAAGCGCTCGACGTGCAGCACCCCGCGCGGCCATCCGGCGCTCAGCTCTTCCAGCGCATCGAGCATGCGCTCCGGACCGCACGCGTACACACCGGTCTCGGCGGAGGGCGCACCGATCCAGGCGGCCAGGTCGAGCCGGTCGTCGACGTCGCCGCGCACGAGCAGCAGTTCGCCGCCCGCGAGCTGGGTCGAGGAGAGGAATGCCATGCGCTCCCCCGCCGAGCCGAGGTACGCGAGCCGCCACGGGACGCCCCGGCGGGTGGCCTCCTGCAGCATCGGCAGGATGGGCGTGATGCCGATGCCGCCGGCCACGAAGACGTAGTCGTCCGCCGGCGCGAGTGCGAAGTGGTTGATGGGGGCGGAGGCCGTGACGGGGTCACCGACGCGCAGCGTCTGGTGCACGTAGCGGGAGCCGCCGCGGCTCGGGCTCTCGGCGAGCACCGCGATGCGCCAGGCGGTGCGGTCGCCGGGGTCGGAGCACAGCGAGTACTGGCGTTCGACGCCGTTCGCGAAGCGGAGGTCGATGTGCGCTCCCGGCTCCCAGGCCGGCAGTTCGGCGCCGGTGGGGTCGTCGAGCTCGAGGGACAGCACGTCCTTCGCCTCCTGGCGCATGGCGCGCACGCGCAGGGCGAGGCGCTGTTCCGGGGAATCGACCGCAGTGTGGGGCACCGTCGCTCCGCTCCTTCCGTCGCATCCGATCGCCGCGGATCGGATTGACAACATTCTTTATATTCAATTGCGATAGTATGAAGTCCGCTCGGGCCTGTCAAACGGACACGGCCGCAGGAGCGCACACGAGAGAAGGGCCATCGGATGTCGGAGCTGAGACTGCGGGGAGACCTGGACGCGATCCCCGGCTACAAGCCGGGCAAGGCGGCACCGCAGACCGAGACCACCGGGCCCGTGCACAAGATCTCGTCGAACGAGAACCCCTATCCCCCGCTCCCCTCGGTGACCGCCGCGATCGCCGACGAGCTCGCCACCATCAACCGCTACCCCGAGACCGCGGCCACCGCCCTCACCACCGAGCTGTGCGCGCGCTTCGGTGTCGAGCCCGTCAACGTGGTGCTCGGCAGCGGCTCGGTCGAGGTCGTGTCGCAGCTGATGCGGGCCACCGCCGGCGAGGGTGACGAGGTGCTGTTCGCCTGGCGCTCGTTCGAGGCGTACCCGATGCTGGCCAGGGCCGCCGGAGCCGTACCCGTGATGGTGCCGCTCACCGCCGACCACCGCCACGACCTCGACGCCATGCTCGCCGCCATCACCGACCGCACGCGCCTGATCCTCGTGTGCAACCCGAACAACCCGACCGGCACGACCGTCGGCGACGCCGAGCTCGACCGGTTCCTGTCGCAGGTGCCGGCGCACATCGTCGTGGTGATCGACGAGGCGTACGTGCAGTTCAACGACCGCGCCGACTCGCCCGTGGGCATCGAGTACTTCCGCCGCTACCCCAACGTGGCCGTCGCGCACACGTTCTCGAAGGCGTACGGGCTGGCTGGCATGCGGGTGGGCTACGCCATCGCCCCCGAGCAGCTGGGCTTCGCACTGCGCAAGGTCGCCATCCCGTTCGGCGTCACGAACCTCGCCCAGACCGCCGCGGTCGCCTCCCTCGCTGCGGAGGACGAGCTGCAGGAGCGCGTCGACGCCCTCGTGCAGGAGCGCGAGCGCGTCGTCACCGCCTTCGCCGCCGCCGGGATCACCGTGCCCGAGAGCCGCGGCAACTTCGTCTGGCTGCCGCTGGGCGACACGACCGCCGCAGTCGCCGAGCTGCTGGAGCACCACGGGCTGCTCGTGCGCCCGTTCCCCGGCGAGGGCCTGCGGGCCACCGTGGCCGAGACCGAGGCGAACGATCGCCTCATCGCGCTCGCACCGCAGATCGCCGCACTGCTCGCCCCGGTGCCGGTCGCGGGCTGACGCCGGGCCCGCTCCGGGCGGGTCAGCCGTCGATGAACGCGGCGAACCGGGCGAGCGCGGCGCTCACGGCATCGGGGTCGCCCGGCTCGGTGAACAGCTCGGGATCCGCCGTGTGCGCGGCGGCCGCGTGGGTCCAGCAGCCGATGACGCGTCCGTCCTCCACGATCGTCGCGCGCACCATGCCGTTCTTGCCCGGGCCGACGCGACCCAGGTACGCCGGGTCGCACACGGGCGTGCGGTCGGCGTAGGAGATGTAGTACTCGTCGAACGCGGGCAGCGCCTGCACCGACGGCGCGGCGGGCGCCCGGCGGGGGTGCGCGACCGCGGTGAACAGGCCCTCGGCGACCTCGGTCACGCGCCCGGCGGCGCGCGCGGCGGCCTCCCTCGACTGCCCGAGGGTGAGCCCGGACCACCACGCGAAGTCCGCGACGCCCGCGGGGCCGTGTCCGTCGATGTAGCGCACGAACAGCTCGGCCAGCGGGTCGTCCGGCCGCTCGTGCGCACGGATGTGCTCCTCGACGAGCACGAACCGCTGGTCGCGCGTGATGCCGGAGCGCGGCACGATCGGCCCCTGGCACACGAGCCCATCGATGGTCAGGTCGAACAGGAGGTGGATGCCGCGCTGGCCCGACGGGTCGATGCCCGCAGCCTCCCACACCGCGAAGACCTCGGCCCGCGTGAGCCCGCCGTCGCGCAGTCGCGGGACGAGCGCCTTCACCGCGGTCGCCGTGACCTCCGCGTCGATCCCGAGCTGCCGCTGCCGGGAGGCCGCCTGCTGCCGCTGCCGCTCGGCCGTGACCTCCAGCATCCAGCCGAGGTCGCGCGCGGGCACGGTGTGCAGCGTGCCGCGCATGGTCCACGCGCGCACGAGCTCCCCGCGGGCGAACGCGGCGTCCACATCGCGCAGGCGGACGGCGCC
>NZ_SSDO01000278.1:0-7431 GCF_004794395.1 Microbacterium sp. K41
AGCGCACCGCGCACGTGCGCGCGCCGTTCGGGCAGGCCTGCGGCGGAGGCGACCTCGGCCAGCCGCGGCTCCGAGCCCTCCGGGGCGTCGAGCACCACGGCATCGACGCCGGCGGCGACGGCTCCACGGAACCCCGCCGCGAGGGTGTCCGCCGATCCGGTCAGGACGATGTACTCCGACGGCAGGGACAGCGCGCCCCGCCGGGACTCGGCGTCGGCAGGCACGGCGAAATCGTGCGGCGGTGCGCCGGCGATGACGCGGATCCGGTCGCCGAGTCGGGCGATCTCGGCCAGACGCTCCCCCACGGCGTGGGTCGGCACGACCACGGCGTCCGCGTGCCGCGCGGCACGGCGGAGCATGCCGCGCTGCCAGGCCACGGCCGACTTCGACAGGGCGCCCGGGTCGTCCCAGGCGCACAGGTCCCACACCGTCACGGTGGTCTGATCGTGGTCGTGCACCCTGTCGTGGCGCACGAGCGGCGCCATCAGCGTGGGCGCGTGGATCATCCCGCCGCCCACACCCGGAGCGATGCCCAGCTGCCACGAGGCCGCCAGTTCCCGGCGACCGAGACCGAGCGTGCGCACCTCGTCGACCCCGGCGACGTCCACCTGCGCGCCCGCCGGTACGATCGCGTCGACCGCGCAGCCGGACGGGGCCGTCGCGACGAGCCCCGCCGTCAGCTCACGTGCCGCCGTGGCCTGGTCCTGGTCCACGACGTGCACCAGTTGATCCAGAACCACACGCAGCCGAGCACCCATGGGTTCAGGCTAACCGCGGCATGCTGCGGAGCCGTGGAGCGCACCGCCCGCCGGTCCGCAATTTCAGCGTTCCCACAGCAACGCATGACCTCACGTGCGCGCTCCATGGCCTCGCGCGTACCCACCGTGCTTGAATGCTCGAGTGAGCGATGGCCGACTTCCTGCCCGACGCCGATGGATCGGATGGACCATCGGCATCCTCCTGACGCTGCTCGTGATCGCCATCGGCTGGGTCACGGTCCGCGGCATCGGCGCGGTGGACGATCTGCGTCAGGTCGCGAAGGGCGCGACCCAGCTGAAGCAGGCGATCGCGGAGGGCGATCTCGACGGCGCGGAGCCCATCTCCGATGCCATCGCCCGCAACGCGGCCTCCGCCCATGACCTCACCTCCGATCCGATCTGGCACGCGTTCGGCGTCCTGCCGTGGGTCGGTCCGAACTTCCAGGCCGTCAGCGAGATCGCCGAGATCGCGGACGACGTATCGACCGAGGCGCTGCGACCCCTGCTGCAGGTCGGCGCCGATCTCGACCTGTCGAGCCTGGGCTTCACCGACGGCGCGATCAACCTCGCGCCGTTCGCCCAGGTCGAGGAGCCCCTGGCCGCCGCCGCGGCGTCGCTCACCTCCGCCGACGACCGTGCCAAGCGCATCGACGCCGATGCGACGCTGCCCCCTCTCGCCGATGCCATCCGTCAGATGCGAGGATCCGTCACGCAGGCGGCGACGGTCGTGGGCTCGCTGCACGGCGCTGCCGTGCTCCTGCCCACGATGCTGGGCGGCGACGGTCCGCGCACGTACGTGCTCGCGATGCAGAACAACGCCGAACTGCGCTCCTCGGGCGGCATCATCGGCTCGATCGCCCTGCTGCACGCCGAGAACGGGCGGGTGACCCTGCAGAGCCAGGCATCCACGCGCGACTTCCCCGCCCTCGATGTCCCCCTCCCGGTGAGCGAGTCCACCACGGCGCTGTTCGAGGATCGCCCAGGACGGTTCCTGCAGAACATCACCAGCATCCCCGACTTCCGCGAGGCCGGCGAGACGATCGCGGCACGGTGGGTCGGGCGTTTCGGCGGCCAGGTCGACGGGGTGATCGCCGTGGACGCCCTGGTCGCCGAGCATCTGATGGAGGTCACGGGCGACCTGACGTTCGGGCCCTTCACGGCGACGTCCGACACGATCACGAGCATTCTGCTGTCGGAGATCTACGCGGCCGTCCCCGACCCCGTGGCACAGGATGACATCTTCGCTCTTGCAGCCGGCGGCCTGTTCGGAGCAGCCCTGTCGGGCGGCGATCCCCAGGCTCTGATCGGCGCGCTGGCCGATGCCGCGGGCGAGGGTCGGATCCGCATCTGGAGCGCGCACGAGGACGAGGAGACCCTGCTCGCCGCGAGCGCCCTCGGCGGCACGATCCCCCCGGACTCGGCCGACACGAGTCACGTGGGCGTGCTGTTCAACGACGGCACCGGCGCGAAGATGGACTACTACACGCGCGCCACGATCGCGACCGCCGTCGGGCGCTGCGACGGAGAGCCGACCACGCAGATCACCGTCACCTGGACGAACACCGCACCCGCCGACGCGGCGACCTCCCTGCCGCCGTACGTGACGGGCGACGGGTTCTACGGCGTGCCGCCCGGCACCGTGCGCACGCTCATCGCGGTGTACGGCCCCGAGGGCGCCACCCCGTCCCACGTGGACAGGGACGGTGAGGACGACGGCGTGCAGACGGCGATGCTCGGCGACCGGTCCGTCGTGCAGCACGAGGTGCAGCTGGCGCCCGGCGAGTCGACCACCATCACCGTCGAGTTCCAGGGCACGGGTGCCGGTCAGCGGCTCACCGAGGTGCTGCACACCCCCCTGATCACGGGGCCGGAGCTGACCAAGGACACACTCCGCTGCGGTTCGTGACAATCTCCCTCGAATGGGGTACTGTCATCTCACTGGGGAATAACTGGGGTCTGTGAACCTGCCGTGGGGGCAGGAGACCTCACGCAGTCGGACGCAGGGGTGTGTCCGGAGGCGATTCCGCGTGACATTTCTGGGGAGAGATCATGCTGAAGAAACTGGCTGCCATCAGCCTTACCGCTGGCGCGCTGGTACTCGTCGCGCCGACCATCGCAACCGCTGCGCCGACGATTCCGGACGCATCGAGCGATTCGTACCCCTCGCCTCCCGGTGTGAAGGTCGGCGACCCGATCATCGACGTGTGCGAGGTCTCCACCATCGTCTTCGGCCCCGGGTACTTCCTGCCGTCCGAGAACGTGGCGGTCTCCGTTTCCGGCAAGAACGCGGGCAAGGCCGCGACCTCCGGCAACACCGCCGGCGCCGACGGCAGCATGACGCTGACGTTCCGCCCGCCGGCCGACGGTGAGGGCTCCTACGCCGTCGCCTTCGGGGGCTCGCGTCCGTACACCGCCACGATCACCGTGTCGCACGGCCACGACGCCGCGTCCAGCTGCGATCACGACCCTGCCGTCGCACCCGCGGGTACCGAGCTGCCCCTGACCGGCGGCGGCATGGAGCTCGCGCTCACCGGCGGCTCGGTCTCGCCGTGGGTGCTCGGCGGTGGAGCTGCCGCCCTGGTCGCCGGTGGGGCGCTCGTCGCCACCGGGATCGTTCGCCGCAAGCGCGCCTGAGCCTGGCTGCCGCCTCGCGCGGTGGTCGGCTGGACGACGGTGATCCCTCCCCCTCCGATCACCGTCGTCTGGCGAATCCGGTGCTGCACCGGACGCCCACGGGCGACGACCCTCGGGAGCGTCGCCCGTGGGCTGCGCCATGCCCACGCGGAGCGGGCCCCCTCCGTCAGGGGCTGGGCGTGGGGGTCGACGTCGGCGGGTGCAGCGCCTGCTGGATCATCTGGTGGATGTACCCGTAGTCGGGGTTGTGCTCGTCCACGCCCGAATCCGGGGTCAGCTCGATCGTCGTGACCTGCTGCTCCTTCGCCTTGAGCATCAGATCGAAGAACTCCGGAAGCTTGTCCTGGGGCAGATCGGTGCTGATCAACGCCGTGCCGGCCGCGGCGACCTCGTTGAACCGCGTCAGCACGGTCTGCGGCGTGAACTGAGCCAGGATCGCCTCCTGAAGTTCCCGCTGCCGCTTCATGCGGTCCCAGTCGCTGGTCGTGTAGCGCGAGCGGGCGTACCACTGCGCCGTGTCGCCGTCCATGTGCTGCTGGCCCGGCTCGATCCAGCCGATCGCCCACTCGTTCACGTCCGTCCCGGTCCATCCCTCGGGCGGACCGCCCTTCGGGAGACGCTCGGTGACGTTGATATCGACCCCGCCCAGCGCGTCGACCAGGTCGGCGAAGCCGTGCATGTCGACGAACACGTAGTACGGGATCTCGATCCCGAGGACGCCCTCGGCGGCATCCTTCGTCGCTTCGATGCCCGGCTCGGAGCCCTGGGCGACCGCCTTCGGGTACAGCTCCGCTCCTCCGTCGTCCCGGCACACCTCTGCGGCGTAACGCACGTGGTTCATCCAGCCGTTCCACCCGCAGGTCGACGAGCTGTGCCCCTCGAATCCGTTCGGGTACTGCGCCTGCATGGGACTGCCGTCGCTGAACGGCGCATTCGGGAGCTCACGCGGAATGCCCGTGATCGTGACCGCACCGGTCTCGGCGTTCACCGACACGACCGAGATGCTGTCGAAACGCATGGAGTCGCGGCCGTCCCCGCTGTCCGCACCGAGCAGGAGGATGTTGTAGTAGCCGTCGCTCGGCGGGAGGCTCGGTCCGCTCTGCCCGAAGATCGCCCCGACGGTTCCCCGCACGGATCCCACCGATGTCGCGGCGTAACCGGCGGCGCCGCCGACCAGGCCGAGGAGCACGAGCGCCACCACGGGGATCGCCAGCCGCGAGGGGTTGGGGACCTTGACCAGCCGCACGAGGCGCAGGGTGTCGAGGGTCAGCACGATCCACAGCACCACGTACGCCACCAGCAGCACCTGGACGATCGTCAGCACCACGGCGGAGAAGAACCCGCCGGCGACCGTGAGCCACAGGAGGACCGGTCGGGCGAACAGGGCGAGACCGACGGTCACGATCACCAGCAGCCAGGCCGTGAGCGTGGCGCCGAGACCGAACCGACCCAGACGGCGGTTGCCCGCCAGCACCTGAGCGGACCCCGGAAGAAGAAGGTTCATCGCGATGAGCCACCACCCGCGTTTCGACATCATCCCGGGGTCGGTGGAGTCCGGGTGCCGCAGCGGCCGGGTCTCGATGATCGGGCGCTGTCGTGCGCGCGGAGGCGCAAGGGTCACAGCGAGTCCTTCAGCCGTTCGTTCTTCGCCGCGACCTGCGACTCGAGATCGGCCGCGTAGGCCTCCACCCGGTCGGCGAGCTCCGCGTCGGCGGCGCCGAGGATGCGGGCGGCCAGGAGGCCGGCGTTGCGGGCCCCGCCGATCGAGACGGTCGCCACGGGGATCCCCGCCGGCATCTGCACGATCGACAGCAACGAGTCCATGCCGTCGAGGTACGCGAGCGGCACGGGAACACCGACCACGGGCAGCGGCGTCATCGACGCGAGCATCCCGGGCAGATGGGCCGCTCCGCCGGCCCCCGCGATGATCACGCGGAGCCCTCGCGCGCGGGCCTCCCGCGCATACGACATGAGCTTGTCGGGGGTGCGGTGCGCCGAGACCACCTCGACCTCGTGCGGGATCCCGAAGTCCGTCAGGGCCTGCGAGGCGTCACTCATGACGCGCCAGTCGGAGTCGGACCCCATGACGACGCCGACCACGGGCGCAGCGGAGGAGTGAAGTGGCTCTGTCACCAGAACAGGCTACGGGCTCGCGCTGGGAGAACACCCCAGCGGCACGCGGCTGCGCCCAGGTCCCGTCCGCCTCGCGTCACGCGAAGTGCGCGGCGGCCGCCCGAGCGACGTACACCGCGTCGTCCAGGTCCTCCCCGGCGACGTTGACGTGTCCGACCTTGCGACCCGGACGCGGCGCCTTGCCGTACGTGTGGATCTTGGCGCCGGGGTGCTCCGCCATCGCCGACGCGAACCGCTCGTCGAGCGTGGCACCGATCGGGCCGCCGAGGATGTTCACCATCACCGACCACGACGCACGAGGAGCGGTGCTGCCCAGCGGCAGGTCGGCGACCGCGCGCAGGTGCTGCTCGAACTGTCCGGTCACGGCGCCGTCCTGGCTCCAGTGCCCGCTGTTGTGCGGACGCATGGCCAGTTCGTTGACGAGGATGCGCTCGTCGTCGGTCTCGAACAGCTCGACCGCGAGCATGCCGGTGACGCCGAGACCCTCCGCGATGGTGCGTCCGATCCCCTCCGCCACCTCGACCAGGCGATCGCCGGCGGCCGGGGCGGGCGCGATGACCTCGGCGCACACCCCATCGCGCTGGACGGTCTCGACCACGGGGTACGCGATCATCTCTCCCCCGCTGCGCCGGGCGACCTGCTGGGCGAGCTCGCGGACGAACGGCACGAGCTCCTCGGCGAGCAGTGCCTCCCCCTCACCGAGGGCGTCCAGCCAGTCCCGTGCGTCGTCGGCGGAGCGGACGACGCGCACGCCCTTGCCGTCGTAGCCGCCCCGCGGGGTCTTGACCACGGCCGCGCCACCCTGGGCGTCGAGGAAGGACTGCAGCTCGGCGACGCTCCGCACCGCTGCCCACTCGGGCTGCGGCACCCCGAGGTCGGCGAGACGGGCACGCATCGCGAGCTTGTCCTGGGCGAACTGGAGCGCATCGGGCCCCGGGTGCACCGCGACGCCGTCGGCGACGAGGGCCCGCAGCACGTCCTGCGGCACGTGCTCGTGATCGAAGGTTATGACGTCGACGCCCTCGGCGAACGCGCGGACCGTCGCGAGGTCGCGGTAGTCGCCGACGGCCGTGGCCGCGAGCCCGGCGGACATGCCCTCGTCCTCCGCGAGCACCCGCAGGTCGATCCCGAGTTCGACCGCCGGAGCGATCATCATCCGTGCCAGCTGTCCTCCGCCGATCACGCCAACGCGCAACGCCATGTGCCGCCTCCATTCGTTGGTCCCATTCTTCCGCACTCGAGGGCGCGCGAGGGACCGCGGGTCAGAGGGCGTCGGTGTCGTCGGCGGTGGCCTGTGCGTCGCGGTGCGCGAGGATCTGCCCGACCTCGATCTGGTCCGCCAGCGTCTCGTGCACCAGGGTCACGTTCGGGACGTTCGGCAGCCGCAGCGGAGCGTCGACGCCGTTGGACAGCGTCACGGTGCCGCACCCCCACAGGCGCTGGAGCGGTCCGCGGCGCACCCCGATCGTGTACCCACGCGCGTGCGACATCTCCCTGCGCTGCCGGGAACCGATGCCCTGATGCGCGATCACCCGTCGCGTCGTGATGGTGGTGGTGCGCGAGTACCAGACGACGAAGGGGACCACGACCGCGAGCAGGACCACGGCGCCGGCTGCGGCGAGCAGCATCCAGTTCTCGAACCCGGCCGGCAGGTTGTCGTACAGGTAGGCAGTGAGCCCGAACGTCGCGATGAGCACCACTGCGGACCAGAACAGGCGTCGCGCGTGGCTGCGGAAGCGCGCAATCAGCAGCTCTTCGGCGGGGGCCCCGGGCGGCGGCATCAGCGGCCGCCCGCCGAGCGTCACGGGCTGGGTCACCCCACCATTGTGCCCCGGGAGACCGACAACGCCGGTCGCCGGGCGGCGTGTCCCCGCGTCACGCGGGCCGCACGTGCACCACGTCGCCC
>NZ_SSDO01000279.1:0-1403 GCF_004794395.1 Microbacterium sp. K41
CGGCGTCGAGCGTCCGCGTTCCGTGGTTGTGCAGGGCCACGCTGACCGGCACGGGTTCGCCGAGGCGCGCCCGCGCGGGCAGCCGACGGGTGACGGTCACCGCGCGGGGACTCGCCGCCCGCACCACGTCGAACACCACGAGCAGGGCGCACAGCGCGAGCCAGCCTCCGAGCACGGCGTACGGCGGCACCCCCGCGAGACCGGTCAGGACCAGCGGGACGATGCCGACGGCGAGGGCGACGGCGAGGCGTCCGGTGACGAACACCTAGATCGGCACCCTGGTCTGCTGCACCACGGAGGTGAGCACCGCGTCGGCGGACACGCCCTCCATCTGCGCGTCGGGCCGCAGCTGCAGCCGGTGGCGCCAGACGGGGACGAGCATGGTCTGCACGTGGTCGGGCGTCACGGCCGTCGACGCGTTGAGCCAGGCCCAGGCCTTGGCGGCAGCGAGGAGTCCGGTCGAGGCGCGCGGGCTCGCGCCGAGCTCCACGGAGGGGGACTGGCGGGTGGCCCGTGCCAGGTCGACGACGTAGCCGAGCACGTCGTCCGTGACCTCGACGGCGGCGGCCGCGTGCTGGGCGGCGCGGATCTCCTCGGCGGACACCACGGCCTCGACGCCCGTGAGCTCGCGCGGCGAGAAGCCCTGCGCGTGGCGCCGCAGCACCGACACCTCGGCGTCGCGCTCTGGCATGCCGACGACGAGCTTCATCAGGAACCGGTCGAGCTGCGCCTCGGGGAGCGAGTACGTGCCCTCGTGCTCGATCGGGTTCTGGGTCGCGGCGACCAGGAACGGATCGGGCAGCGTGCGGCTCACGCCGTCGGCCGACACCTGACGCTCCTCCATGGCCTCCAGGAGCGCTGCCTGCGTCTTCGGCGGCGTGCGGTTGATCTCGTCCGCCAGCAGGATGTGCGTGAACACGGGTCCGGCGCGGAAGTCGAACTCGCCCGTCCTGGCGTCGTACACGAGTGAGCCGGTCACGTCGCCGGGCATGAGGTCTGGCGTGAACTGCACGCGCTTGGTGTCGAGCCCCAGGGCCCTGGCGAACGATCGCACGACCAGCGTCTTCGCGACGCCGGGCACGCCCTCCAGGAGCACGTGACCGCGGGCGAGCAGCGACACCAGCAGACCGGTGACGGTGCCCGCCTGGCCGACCACGGCCTTGTCGACCTCGGTGCGGACGCGGTGCATGGCCTGGCGCAGCGCGGCGTCGTCGATGGGACGGTTGTCGTCGGTCACGGGGTCTCCTCGGATTCCGGGGTGAGCGGGGGTCGGTCGGGGCGGCGGGGCGTCATCCGTCGTCGCTCCGCGCGGTGCGGGCCGTGTCCTCGACGGCGGTCTCGAGCTCGTCGAGCTGGCGCGCGAGGGCGATCAGGGTGGCGTCGTCGGCGGGTGGCGCTCCGGC
>NZ_SSDO01000280.1:0-1697 GCF_004794395.1 Microbacterium sp. K41
GGCGGGCAGCAGCAGCGCGTGGCCCTCGCCCGCGCGGTCGCCACGCGGCCCGACGTGCTGCTCCTGGACGAGCCGCTGTCGAACCTCGACGCCCGGCTGCGGCTCGAGGCGCGCACGTTCCTCAAGGAGCTGCAGCGCGACCTCGGCGTGACCACCGTGTTCGTGACGCACGACCAGGCCGAGGCGCTCGCGCTCGCCGACCGGATCGCGGTCATGAAGGCCGGGAAGCTGCAGCAGATCGGCTCGCCGCGGGAGATCTTCCACCGCCCCAACAACACGTTCGTCGCGGGGTTCATCGGCTCCGTGCCCATGAACCTGCTGGAGACCACGGTCACCGGCGGCCACGTGCGCATCGGCGACACCGACGTGCCCGTGCCCGCCGAGGCTGCCGCGGACGTGCGCGACGGGCAGGCCGTGAGCTGGGGCATCCGCCCGGAGTACGTGCGCTGGTCGACCGAGCCCGTCGCCGACGGCATCGCCGCGGAGGTCGTGGTGACCGAGACCCTCGGTGCGACCAGCCTCGTGCTGGTGAGCTCCGGCGACCACAAGCTGCAGGTCGTCGTGCCCGAGGAGCTCGAGCCGCAGCCGGGCGACCGCGGCTGGATCGTGCCGCAGCGCAACCGCGCCCTGCTGTTCGACACCGAGACCACCGAGCGGATCGGCTGATGGCCGCGATCCGCACCACCCTGCGCCTCACGCACGAGATCCAGAACGCGGACCGCTACGTGCGCGTGCCGTTCGAGGTGCCGCCCGGCACGGGCTCGCTCGAGGTGCGCCTGTCGTACGACACCGAGGCGGCCGTGATCGACCTCGGCTGCGAGGGTGCGGCGGGGTGGCGCGGATGGTCGGGCGGCTCGCGGCAGGACTTCGTGATCCGCACCGACGACGCCACGCCCGGCTACCTCCCCGGTCGCCCGGAGGAGGGGGAGTGGCACGTGATCCTCGGCGTGCACCGGCTCCCCGCGGGCGGGACCGACGCGACCGTCGAGGTGCTGCTCCCCGCGGAGTCGGGCATCGACCACGGCCCGGTGCCCGCGCGGATCGACGGGGTGCCCCGGGGGAGCAGCCGCGAGCTGCCCGCGGACGCCGGACTGCGGTGGTACGCGGGTGACTTCCACGCGCACACCCTGCACTCCGACGGGCACGAGAGCATCGCGGGGCTCGCGTCGCTCGGGGTGCGGGCGGGCCTGGACTTCCTGTCCGTGACCGACCACAACACCACCAGCCACCACGCGCACCTCCCGGTCGTGGGTGCGCAGCAGGGCATCACGCTGCTGCCCGGCCAGGAGGTCACGACTCACCGCGGTCACGCGAACGCGTTCGGCGACATCGGCTGGATCGACTTCCGCCGTCCGGCGCAGGAGTGGGTCGACGAGGTCGAGCGCCGTGGCGGTGTCCTCAGCGTGAACCACCCGATCTCGGGCGACTGCTCGTGGCTGCACCCGCTGGAGCGCACGCCCCGGGCGATCGAGCTGTGGCACTCCACCTGGTACCGCGAGCTGATCGCCACCTCGCCCCTCGCGTTCCACGAGCGCTGGGACAAGGGGGCCGTGCTGCTGGGAGGCGCCGACTTCCACATGCGAAGTCAGGGTGTCGGCCCGGGCACGCCCACCACGTGGGTCGCGGCGGAGGACGACTCGGCCGAGGCGATCCTCGCCGGGGTCGCCGCCGGCCGCACCGCGATCATGGGCGGCGTC
>NZ_SSDO01000281.1:0-470 GCF_004794395.1 Microbacterium sp. K41
CGCCGGGCACCCGGGTCTCCGCGGCGACCTCGGCCGTGGGCACCCCGTCGCGCAGGCGCAGCGCCACGACCGCGCCGTCGGCGGAGTGCACCGCCAGCAGGTGCCGGCCGGTGAGCACGAGATGTTCCGGCCGGGAGCCGCCGCCGGGCACCTCGGACACGCGCACCAGGCGGTCGCCGTCGATCCGGGCGGTCAGGATCGTGTCGGCGCCGCGGTTCGCGACGTGCACCAGGCCGCGCACGGGATCGTGCACCACCGTGCTGGGCGCGTTCGACCCGCCGGAGCCGTGCGCGGTCGCAGGCAGCACGTCGAGCACGCGGCGCTCGGTGACCGAGGCCAGCACGAGCGTCGAGCCCAGCTCGCCCGAGAGCGCGACCCGTCCGCCGCCGAGGTCGGCCACGTGCCGGGGTCCCGTGCCCGCGGGGAGCTCCAGCGGCGCCCGCTCGGCGAGGGTCGTCGGGTCGAGGATG
>NZ_SSDO01000282.1:0-1255 GCF_004794395.1 Microbacterium sp. K41
CGGCGACCGTCACCCAGTCGCGAACGTCGGTCCCGCGGCCGCCGGACGACCCGTGTGCCGGCCCGTCGAACGCGAGCACGCGGAACCCCTCGGCCACCAGCTCGCGCACGAGCGGCGCGAACTGCGACGCCCGGCCGCGCCAGCCGTGCAGGAGCAGCACGGTGCGCGGCCCGCGACCCCACTCGTACGTGGTGACTTCGATGCCGCGCACCGTGACGGTGCCGCGGCGGGCGTCGCTGTGGGTCGGCGCATCGGCGGGGCGCACGCGCATGCGCGGGCCGGTGGTGAAGAACAGGCGGAGCGCGACGGCACCCGCCAGCCGTGGCGAGACGCGGGCGAGCGGGGGGACGGTGCGGGCGAGCAGAACGGGCAGGGACGGCATCGTGACTCCTTCGCCGGAACAATACGAACGATCATACGTATACTAGGCGAACGATCGTTCGTATACTAGGGGGATGTCCGAGAGCCCGATCCTGGACGGCCGACGGGTACGGGGTGATGCCTCCCGCCGCGTCGTGCTCCACAGCGCCACGAACCTGGCGTCGGTCGAGGGTCTCGACGGCCTGACGATCGGTCGGCTCGCTGCGGCGTCCGGATCGAGCAAGAGCAGCATCGCCACGCTCTTCCGCAGCAAAGAGGGGTTGCAGCTCGCCACGATCGAAGCCGCCAGGGAGATCTTCCTCGCACGGATCGTCGAGCCCGCCCGTGCCGAGCCCCGCGGCGTTCGACGCCTCGCGGCGCTGCTGCGCCACTCGCTGCTCTATTCGAAGGACCGCGTGTTCACCGGAGGCTGCTTCTTCGCCGCGACCTCCGCCGACGTCGACTCCAAGACCGGGCCGGTGACCGACGCCGTGCGCGCGGCCCTGACTGACTGGCACGGGTACATCGAGGCCCAGCTGCGTCACGCCATCGCGGTCGGAGAGATCGCGGTCGACGACGTGGACGTGCTGGCGTTCGAACTCGTCGCGCTGAACGAGGAAGCCAACTCGCGCTCGCTGCTCCTCGACGACGAACGGCCCTATGCCCTCGCCGCGGCGGCGATGCGCGGACGCCTCCGTGCTGTCGGCGCCCCCGACGACGCCGTGGCGCTCCTCGACCTCGAGATGTAGAGCCCCGGCGCACCACAGGGCGCCTTCCCAGACGGGAGGGCGCCCTGTGGTGCGGCGGTCAGGCGGCGCGACCGCGGCGGAACCCGGCGTCGTAGCCGCGCTCGAACGCGTGACGTGCGCGGCGCTCGCCAGGTGGATGGTGCTCG
>NZ_SSDO01000283.1:0-26697 GCF_004794395.1 Microbacterium sp. K41
CCGCAGCGGGCGCGTCGCCCGCCGGGGCTGCGGCGCTGCCGTCGCCGATGCGAGCGAGCAGGGCACCGACCTCGACGGTCTCGTCCTCGGCGACGAGGATCTCCTCGATCACGCCGGTGACCGGGGAGGGGATCTCGGTGTCGACCTTGTCGGTCGAGATCTCGAGCAGGCCCTCGTCCGCCTGGACGGTGTCTCCCACCTGCTTGAGCCAGCGGGTGACCGTACCCTCTGTGACGCTCTCACCGAGAGCGGGGAGGACCACGGATGTGCTCATGACTGAGTCTCCTTCAGAAGTTGTATGACGCTTGTCTAGCTTAGTGACTCGGGCACCGGTTGGTGCTCAGAGGGCGTGCAGGGGCTTTCCGGCCAGCGCGAGGAAGGCCTCGCCGAGCGCTTCGCTCTGCGTGGGGTGCGCATGGATGAGCGGAGCGATGTCCTCGGGGTGCGCCTCCCAGGCCACAGCGAGCTGACCCTCGGTGATGAGCTCGCCGACGCGGTCACCGATCAGATGCACGCCGAGCACCGGGCCGTCCTTCTGGCGGACGACCTTGACGAGGCCGCCCGTTCCGATGATCTCGCTCTTGCCGTTGCCGGCGAGGTTGTACTCGTAGGACGACACCGCGTCGGCGCCGTGCGCGGCCACGGCCGCCTCCTCGGTCAGCCCGACCGAGGCGACCTCGGGGCTGGAGTACGTGACCTTCGGGATCTGCACGTCGGGGACCGTCGCGGGGGAGAGGCCGGCGATGCGCTCGGCCACCGCGATGCCCTGCTGGAAGCCCCGGTGGGCGAGCTGGAGCCCTGGGACGATGTCGCCGACCGCCCACACCCCGGGAACCCCGGTGCGCAGTTCTTCGTCGACCGTGACGAACCCGCGGTCGAGGACGACGCCCGCCTCCTCGAAGCCCAGATCGGCCGTGGCGGGACCGCGACCGACTGCGACGAGCAGGTAGTCCGCGGTGAGCTCCGTGCCGTTCTCGAGGGTCACGCTGACGGACGTGTCGTCCTGGGTGGCCTGCTGGAACCGCACTCCGAGCGAGTACTGAATGCCGCGGCGCCGGAACGCGCGCTCGAGCCCCTTGCTCATCGCGATGTCCTCGTTCGGCACGAGGTGCGGCAGCGCCTCGACGATCGTGACCTCGACACCGAAGGAGCGCCAGACGCTCGCGAACTCCACGCCGATCACACCGCCGCCGAGCACGATGACGCGCTCGGGGATCACATCGAGCGCGAGCGCCTGCTCGCTGGTCAGGATGCGGCCGCCGATGTCGAGCCCGGGAAGCGTGCGGCTGTACGAGCCGGTGGCGAGCACGACGTCCGTCCCGACGTACACGTCGTCGTCGACGCTGACGCTCCGGTCTGCGTTGAGCCGTCCCGTCCCGGTGACCGTGGTGATGCCACGCGCCTTGACGAGGCCTTCGAGCCCCTTGTACTTCTTCGCGACGATGCCCTCGCGGTATGCCCGCACGCCCGCCGCATCGATGCCGTCGAGGGTGGCCGAGATCCCCACCGCTGCGGCGTCGCGCACATGCTCCGCCACCTCCGCCGCGTGCAGCAGCGCTTTGGTCGGGATGCAGCCGCGGTGTAGACAGGTGCCTCCGACCTTGTCCTTCTCGATCAGCGCGACCGACTTGCCGAGTTCGCTGGCGCGCAGCGCGGCCGCGTAGCCGCCGCTGCCACCGCCGAGCACGACGATGTCGAAGGTGTGGGTTGTCATCGGTGTTATGCCTCCGTGTGGGATGCTGCTTCGGCGAAGGCGACGATCGATCGGACCATCGCCCCCGTTGGACCCTTCTCCGTGAAGCCGTACGGCGCACCGGCGTGTTCGCCGGAGCCCGCGATGTCGAGGTGCACCCAGGGGATGCGGGCGGCGTCCTCGGCATCCGAGACCGGTCCGACGAAGCGTCGCAGGAACAGACCGGCGAACGAGGCGCCGCCCATCCGGTCGCCCATGTTCGCGTTCTGCAGGTCGGCGATCGGCGACTCGAGCGACTCCTCCATGTACGAGGGCAGCGGCATGTGCCAGGCGGGCTCTCCGGTCTGCTCCGCCGCGGCGAGGAACCGCGTCACCGTCTCGTCGTCGCCGAACACGCCCGTGTGCCGGTGTCCGAGGGCGGCGACGATCGCACCGGTCAGCGTCGCGACGTCGATGATGACGTCGGGGTGCTCTCGGCTGGCGGCGACCAGGCCGTCGGCGAGGACGAGGCGCCCCTCGGCGTCGGTGTTCTGCACCTCGACCGTCGTGCCGTCGAGGATGCGGATGACATCACCGGGGCGCAGGGCCCGGCCGGACGGCATGTTGTCGGTGATGCAGAGCCAGGCGGTGACGCGCACCGGGAGCCCGAGCCGGGCGATGGCGCGAAGGGCGGCCAGGGACGTCGCGGCCCCGGCCATGTCGAACTTCATGCCCACCATCGAGGCGGCCGGCTTGAGGGAGAGGCCACCGGTGTCGAACGTGATGCCCTTGCCGACCAGGGCGAGGTGCCGCACGGCGTCTGCGGGGGAGTAGTCGAGGCGGACCAGACGCGGCGGCCGGTCGGACCCCTGCCCGACCCCGAGGATTCCGCCGAAGCCCTGCTCCGCCAGCGCGGCCTCGTCGAAGATGTCGACGGTGACGTCGAGCTCGGCGACGCTGTCGGCCGCGCTCTGCGCGAGCTGCGCGGGGCTCTGCCACTCCGCGGGGACGTTCACCAGATCCTTGATCAGCGCGACGGCTTCGCCCAGGGTCTGCGCTCGGGTGATCGTCTCGTCGTCGAGGTCGGCGTGGACGGTGATCCGCTCGGCGCGCGCCTTGCCCTTCTCGGTGCGGTAGCCGTCGAAGCGGTGACCGCCGAGCACGGCCCCCTCGGCGGCGGCGGCGGCGTGGCCGTCGAGGCCGGAGGCGAGCCCGAGCGCGACGTGCGGGAACCCGGTCAGCGAGCGG
The DNA here is from genome assembly GCF_004794395.1 of Microbacterium sp. K41. Lineage (NCBI taxonomy): Bacteria > Bacillati > Actinomycetota > Actinomycetes > Micrococcales > Microbacteriaceae > Microbacterium > Microbacterium sp. K41. The sequence continues at coordinate 2,921 of NZ_SSDO01000283.1, forward strand.
AGGGCGACACCGGCGGCGCTGCGGATCGCGGCGTCGTCGATGCTCTTCCCTGCACCGACGACGGCGAACGGCAGGGTGGAGACGTCGGGCGCGTACACGCGGGCGAACGATCCGGCGGCACCGGTGAACCCGATGCCTTCGAGGACCTCGGCGAGGCCGGGGTAGGCCCCCAGCGACTCGGCCGAATCCGAGAGATCGGGAACGACGAGCACTGCGGCATCGGCAGCGCTTCCGGGGAACTGATCGGTGGTGTGCGAGAGCACGGGAAGCGTCATGCTCTCCATCCTAGGAGGACCTCTGCGACCGGGCGGCCCCGCGTGCCCCCGCGTGTTCGCTCTCAGCGAGACGGCCCGGGGCCCCTCGTCGGGACCTGCTCGTAGCATGGAGTCATGCCCTTCTCCGGAGAGATCCACGAACGCGTCGCGAACGCGCCGACGGTGCCGCACGGACTGCCCCTCGTCGTGCTCCTGACCGGCTTCACGGATGCCGGGAGCGCGGTGTCCGGACTGATCGACCACCTCCGCGAGTCCACATCTCCGCAGCCGCTCGTGATCTTCGACAACGATGTGCTCCTCGACTACCGGGCCCGCCGTCCGGTGATCTCCTTCGATCAGGACCACCTCACCGAGTTCCGGCCGCCTCGGCTGGAGCTCTCGCTCGCGACGGACGCCCTCGGTCGCCCGTTCCTCCTCCTCGCGGGCTACGAACCGGACTTCGCCTGGAACGCCTTCGCCGAGACCGTGCTCGACCTCGCCGCGGAGTACGAGGCATCCGGACTGCACTGGGTGCATTCGATCGCCATGCCCGTGCCGCATACCCGCCCCATCGGCACGACGGTGAGCGGCAACCGCCGTGACCTCGTGGTCTCGCACTCGGTGTGGCGCCCGCGTACGCAGGTGCCGGCGACCGCGGGGCATCTGCTGGAGTTCCGTTTCGCCGAGCGCGGCGAACGAGTGGTGGGCTTCGTGCTGCTCGTGCCTCACTACCTCGCCGAGACGGAGAACCCCGACGCGGTCAGCGCCGCGGCCGAGAAGCTCATGGCATCCACGGGGCTGGTGCTCATGCTCGACGCCGTGCGCGAGCGCCGGGAGGACTACATCGCCAGGGTAGACGAGCAGGTCGCGGCGAACGACGAGCTGCAGCAGATGGTCCACAACCTGGAGCGCCGCTACGACGCCTACATGGCAGGCCGCGACCCCGAGGACGACAGCTACGACGAGGGCGGGTTCAGCGAGCGCGACCTGCCGAGCGCGGACGAGCTGGCGGCGGAGCTCGAGCGCTACCTGGCCACGCGACCGTCGGGCGACGAGGACAAGCCCGGCCGCGGCTGAGCAGGATCGACGCGAACTTCGCCGGATTGCATCCGGAGCGCCACACGTGTGCGATACTAGGAGTCCGACCCGTTGTCAATCGGCGTTTTCGAACTCCGGACTTGACAAGGGTCTTACTAGTGTCCGAAATGTCCCGGGGCCCGTGATCGGCTCCGTGAAAGGCGAAACGTGACTCCTGCCACGACGAAGAACACACGGACGAAGAAGGCCGCCGAAGAACCCACGCCCGACGAGGAGATCGAGGTCGAGAACCTCGACGAGGCAGCGCCCGCCAAGCGCGGTGCCGCCAAGCGCGGCGCGGCGAAGAAGAAGAAGTCGGAGGAGGTCGTCGAGGAAGACGACGCCGCGACCGATTCCGCCGAGGAGAGCGCGGGGGACGACGAGGAGGAGGACGCCAAGCCGGCGTTCACCGAGCCGCTGCCCACCGGCGCGATCGTCATCTCGTCGAACGACGACGAGGACGTCCCCGTCTACTCGACGCAGATCACCGGCGCCACGGCCGACCCCGTCAAGGACTACCTGAAGCAGATCGGAAAGGTCGCGCTGCTGAACGCGGCCGAAGAGGTCGAGCTCGCGATGCGCATCGAGGCGGGTCTGTTCGCCGAGGAGAAGCTGTCCGCGATGACCCCGGCCGAGAAGTCGAGTCAGCTGGGTCTCGACCTCCAGTGGGTCGCCCGCGACGGCCAGCGAGCCAAGAGCCACCTGCTCGGCGCGAACCTGCGGCTCGTCGTCTCGCTCGCCAAGCGGTACACCGGTCGCGGCATGCAGTTCCTCGACCTGATCCAGGAGGGCAACCTCGGTCTGATCCGCGCCGTCGAGAAGTTCGACTACACCAAGGGCTTCAAGTTCTCGACCTATGCGACCTGGTGGATCCGTCAGGCGATCACGCGCGCCATGGCCGACCAGGCCCGCACGATCCGCATCCCCGTGCACATGGTCGAGGTCATCAACAAGCTCGCCCGCGTGCAGCGGCAGATGCTGCAGGACCTGGGTCGTGAGCCCACCCCGGAGGAGCTGAGCCGCGAGCTCGACATGACCCCGGAGAAGGTCGTGGAGGTGCAGAAGTACGGCCGTGAGCCCATCTCCCTGCACACTCCGCTCGGTGAAGACGGCGACAGCGAGTTCGGTGACCTGATCGAGGACACCGAGGCGGTCGTCCCCGCCGATGCCGTGGGCTTCACGATGCTGCAGCGCCAGCTCGAGCAGCTGCTCGACTCGCTCTCGGAGCGGGAGGCGGGCGTGATCCGCATGCGCTTCGGCCTGGGCGACGGTCAGCCCAAGACGCTCGACCAGATTGGTGACACGTTCGGCGTGACGCGTGAGCGGATCCGTCAGATCGAGTCGAAGACGATGGCCAAGCTGCGCCACCCGAGCCGCTCGCAGTCGCTGCGGGACTACCTCGAGTGATGCAGGCGAACGAGGGCAAGGCGCTCGAGACGAGCGTCGACGGCACGAGCTACGCGCGCATCCCGTTGCGCACCCGCGTGGTGATGCCGGACGACGACCTCGACGCGGTCATCACCGAATACGCGAAGGACGCCGTGCAGCCGGGAGACCTGCTGTTCGTCACGGAGAAGATCGTGGCGATCACGCAGGGTCGGTCGTACCGCCTGGACGAGATCACGCCGCGCAAGCTCGCGCTGTTCCTCTCGAAGTACGTCACGCGCACGCCCTACGGCATCGGGCTCGGCATGCCCGAGACCATGGAGATGGCCCTGCGGGAGTGCGGCACGCCGCGTATCCTGTTCGCCGCCGCCGTCTCGGCGGTCACCAAGGCGTTCGGACGAAAGGGTGACTTCTATCGCATCGCCGGGGACAAGGCGCGCGCGATCGATGGCCCCACCAAGCACACGATCCCGCCGTACAACCAGGCCGTGGTGCTCGGCCCGAAGGACCCGGACGGCGTCGCAGCACGGCTCAAGGGCCTGCTCGGTGGGCAGGTGGAGGTCGCGGTGGTGGACATCAACGACCTCGGCGGCAACATCCTCGGATCGACGCTCGACAAGGCCGGCGAAGCCCGGCTGGTGAAGATCCTCGGCGACAATCCGCTCGGCCAGGGACTGGAGTCCACGCCGCTCGGCATCGTCCGCGCGGTCTGATCTGCTGGTTCGACGAGAACGCCCCCGGAGGAATCCGGGGGCGTTCTGTCGTGGTGGTCAGAACCCGATGACCTCGCGGTAGCGCGGCTTGTGGCCGGTGCGGATCCCGGTGACGCTGGGCTTGTTCTCGTACACGCCGGCGCCCCAGTTGCCCTCGACGAGCACGGGACCGTCCGGCGTGACGACGACGTCCCAGCCGACGTACTGCACCTCGGGCACGACCCTGGCCACGCGGTCGATGAAGGCTCGCACCTCGTCCATGAAGGGCAGCTGGAAGTCCGCGATGCGGAAGCCCGAGTCCGGGTGCGTCTCGTGCACGTGGCCGTGCGAGTCGTACCCCGCGCCGACCGCGTGTCCGTTCTCGTCGAGCATCGTGTAGAAGCCCCCGAAGGTCATCTGATCGCTCACGGCGCCCCGCCCGAACTTCTGAGCCATCGCGAGGATGTGCGCCTTCTCGCCGTCGAAGAACGCGGTGATGCGGGTCGTGTTCACGGTGCCAGGGCAGACGGCGGCGAGGTCGTCGTGCTGTCGGATGACCTCTTCGATGAGGAGCTCGCCGCGACTCAGCAGCCCGCGGTGGAAGGCATCCCAGTCGTCGATATCGGCCGCGTGGTACCGGTGCACACCGGTGCCCGCCTGACCGATCGGCTCCTTGGTGACGATGGTCCCCAGGCGTTCCGTGAGCGCGCGCACCTCGGCGGCGTTGCCCTCTTCGACCACCAGCCACTCGCGATGGAGGTGCTCGGAGAACTTCCGGTTGAACTCGATCTTGTCCTGGAAGATCCACCGGAAGTCCGGGTGGTCGTACTTCTGGGAGAGCTGGTTCGACACGGGGTGCGTCATGTAGGTGTCGCGCTCGGCACGGGTGAGCATCGCGAAGTCGTAGTCGATGTAGTCCTGGAACCCCACGTTGTGCCGCGCGGCGGACCACAGCATGTCCACGACGATCGTCGGGACGGGCTTGTGGTGCTGTGCAGAGGCCTCCTTCGCTCGCTCGACGACGGAGCCGACGTCGATGCGACGGGCGCGGCCGAGGAGGTAGCGGATGCGGGGCGCGAGAGAAAGACGAGTCATGGAGCTCCGAGGGTTGGGGATGCCGTCCAGTCTACGGGGGAGTCACACCGGGATCCCGGAACACGAAGCTAGGCTGGATCACGTGTGTGACACGACCTCGAGTGCGCTTCCGCGGGCGCTGATCTCCCGCTCCGCCCTCACCGCCGCGGCGGTTGCGGCCGTCCGCGAGGGGGGAGTGCGAGCAGACCTGCGCCGCGACGCCTGGGGTCACGGGCTGCTCGCCGTGGCCCACGCCGTGACGGTGGCCGGTGCCCGCGAGGTGCGCGTGGACAGCGAGGGCGAGGTGGAGATGCTGCGGCTGGAGGGCATCGCGGGGGTCACCATGGGGGAACCGGACATCGACCCGTCGATCCTCTACGGCCTCCCCGGCAGCAATCACGACGCGACACCGGTCCTGCGGCTGACGGGACGCGTGATGTCGACCAAGCCGCTGCGCGCGGGCGACGCCGTCTCCTACGGCTACACGTTCCGCGCGTCGGGCGACACCACGGTCGCGCTCGTGACCGGAGGGTACGCCCAGGGCATCGTGCGCGCGCTCGGCAACGTCGCCCTGGTCGAGGTGGACGGCATCCTCCGCCCGATCGTCGGCCGCGTGGCCATGGACGTCTGCGTCGTCGATCTGGAGGGCACGGAGGCCCCGGTCGGCGCCGAGGTGACGTACTTCGGTGGCACCGGACCCGCCCGAGACGAGATCGTCCGATGGTCCTCGGCGACGGACATGTCCGCCGCGGAGCTGGTCGCCGTCGCCGGTTCGCATGCCGTGCGGGGGTGGGAGGCATGAGCCGCCCCGAGCTGCGGCTGAGCGCGCGGACGCTCCGCGACAACATCGCGGCGGTCACCTCCCGCCTCGACGGATGCGAGCTCATGCTCGTGCTCAAGGACGACGCCTACGGCCACGGCCTCACCTGGACCGTGGAGACGGCCGTACAGGCGGGGGTGGCGTCGTTCGGAAGCTACGACGTGCGGGGCGGCCTCGACGTGCGACGGCTCGTTGGCCCTGAGGCGAGGGTGTTCGCGTGGGCCACCTCGACGGATGCGGAGATCGACGAGGCGCTGCTCCAGGGGATCGACCTCGGCGTGGGCACCGTGGAATACCTGCACCGCATCATCGCGCGGGCCGAGGCGCTCGGGGCTGTCGCGCGCGTGCACCTGAAGATCGACACGGGGCTGCACCGCAACGGCGTGCTCCCGGAGGACTGGCCGGGGGCGATCGCGCAGGTCAGGGCTGCCGAGGCTGCCGGACTGCTGTCCCTGGCGGGGATCTGGAGCCACATCGCGGAGGCGAGCGATCGCGAGGACGACGACGCGCAGGCCGTGTTCCTGGATGCGGTCCGCACGGCTGAGGCGACGGGCCCCACTCCCGCGGCTCTTCACCTCACCGCGTCCGCCGCGTCGTGGTGGCGCCCTGAGCTGCGCGGCACCGTCGCCCGCATCGGTGCGTTCTGCTACGGCATCCGCTCCGCAAACGGGCCCGAGCTGGAGGGTGTGCGCCCGGTCGCGCGACTGGTGGCGCCGGTCGCACGCGTGGAGGAGGGTCGCGCGGTGATCGAGGTCGGCGCCTTCGACGGATTGCCATCGACGCTCGTCGGGGCCCGGGTCGGCACGCCGGCCGGAGCACGCGCGCTCGAACGGATCGAACCGTTCTTCGCGCAGATCGAGGGATGGGCCGGACTGTCCGTCGGGGACGAGGTGACGGTTTTCGGTCCCGGAGAGGCGGGCGAGTCCTCGGCCACGACGCTCGCGGAACGGATCGACACGGTCGGCGAGGAGATCCTCACGCGGCTGAGTCCGCGGATCCGTCGCGTGCCGGTGGACTGAGCCGGCGGGTCCGGCTCACTCCACCCGCGCGATCAGACCGTCTCGACGAGGCGAGCGGTCTCGTCGTGCCAGCTGGTGGCGACGCTGCGGAGCTTCTCCTCGTACTTGCGGCCGTGGTGGGCGCAGAACAGGAGCTCGGAGCCGTTGACCTCGGCGGCGATGTAGGCCTGCGCACCGCAGGAGTCGCACCGGTCCATCGCGGTCAGCCGGAACTCGACAGCGGAGGTCTCACGTTCGGTCGTTGCATTCATCTCGGGGCCTCCTCGGGTGTCGGCGTCCTTGTTGGTCGTGCTCAATACAACCACGCCCCGCCTGTGGGCATGCCCGGTTGTCGGCGTGTTTCGCTCAGCGCGTACGGGCCGGCGCCGACTGCCGACGCGTGGGGAGTGTCGGCCGAGTCCACCGCGCCCGCGCGAATAGACTCGGAGATTGTGAATGCCGAGTACTCCGCCCATCATCTCCAGGTGCTCGAAGGACTCGAGGCGGTCCGCAAACGACCGGGCATGTACATCGGCTCGAACGGTTCGCCCGGGCTCATGCACTGCCTGTGGGAGATCATTGACAACTCCGTCGACGAGGCCGTCGCCGGCAACGGGTCGCGCATCGACATCATCCTGCACGAGGACGGCAGCGTCGAGGTGCACGACCGAGGCCGCGGCATCCCGGTCGACGTCGAACCGCGCACCGGGCTGTCCGGCGTCGAGGTCGTCTACACCAAGCTGCACGCCGGCGGGAAGTTCGGCGGCGGCTCGTACGCCGCGTCCGGTGGACTGCACGGCGTCGGTGCCTCGGTGGTCAACGCCCTCTCCGAGCGTCTCGACGTCGAGGTCGATCGCGGCGGCAAGACCTATGCGATGTCGTTCCACCGCGGCGAGCCTGGCGTGTTCCGCGACTCCGGCGAGAAGCGGCCCGACGCGCCGTTCACGCCGTTCGAGGAGAAGAGCGAGCTGCGGGTGATCGGCAAGGCGCCGCGCGGCGTCACCGGCACGCGCGTGCGCTACTGGGCCGACCGGCAGATCTTCACGAAGGATGCCGCGTTCCAGCTGGCGGAGCTGGAGACGCGTGCGCGACAGACGGCGTTCCTGGTCCCGGGCCTCGAGATCGTGGTGCGCGACGAGCGCGCCGGCACGGCGCCCGTCGGCGACGACGGCGCTCCCGCCGGGCCGATCGAGACGTCGTACCTGTACGAGGGCGGCATCTCCGAGTTCGTCGACTACCTCGCCATCGACCCGCCGGTGACGGACACGTGGCGCATCCAGGGCGAGGGCACGTTCCGCGAGACGGTGCCCGTGCTGCAGGCGGACGGCCACATGGTCGCGACCGAGGTGGAGCGCGTCTGCGAAGTGGATGTCGCGCTGCGCTGGGGCACGGGCTACGACACCCGCATCCGCTCGTTCGTCAACATCATCTCCACGCCCAAGGGCGGCACGCACCAGCAGGGCTTCGAGCAGGAGCTGCTGAAGGTTCTCCGCGCGCAGGTCGAGCAGAACGCCCGCCGGCTGAAGGTCGGCAACGACAAGCTCGAGAAGGACGACGTGCTGGCCGGGCTCACGGCCGTGCTCACCGTCAACGTGCCCGAACCGCAGTTCGAGGGCCAGACCAAGGAGGTGCTCGGCACGCCGGCGGTGCGGCAGATCGTCGCCCAGGTCATGCGCAAGGAGCTCCTGCAGCGTTTCACGTCGACCAAGCGCGACGACAAGAGCCAGGCCACGCAGCTCCTCGACAAGATCGTGTCCGAGATGAAGGCCAGGGTGTCCGCGCGGGCGCACAAGGAGACACAGCGCCGCAAGAACGCGCTGGAGTCGTCCACGCTCCCCACGAAGCTCGTCGACTGCCGCACCAACGACGTCGAACGCAGCGAGCTGTTCATCGTGGAGGGCGACTCCGCTCTCGGCACGGCGAAGAACGCGCGCAACAGCGAGTTCCAGGCACTCCTGCCCATCCGCGGAAAGATCCTCAACGTGCAGAAGGCCTCGGTCGGGGACATGCTCTCCAATGCGGAGTGCGCGTCGATCATCCAGGTGATCGGAGCGGGCTCCGGTCGCACGTTCGACATCGAGGCGGCGCGCTACGGGAAGATCATCCTGATGAGCGACGCCGACGTCGACGGCGCCCACATCCGCACCCTGCTGCTCACGCTGTTCTTCCGGTACATGCGACCGCTGATCGAGCACGGCCGTGTTTTCGCCGCCGTTCCTCCGCTGCACCGCATCATCGTGATCAACCCGGGGTCCAAGCCGAACGAGACGATCTACACGTACACCGAGCAGGAGATGCACGCGCTGCTGGCGAAGCTCCGCAAGGCGGGCAAGCGGTGGCACGAGCCGATCCAGCGCTACAAGGGTCTCGGGGAGATGGACGCCGAGCAGCTCGCGAACACGACCATGGACCGCTCCGGGCGTCTGCTCCGTCGCGTCCGCATGGAGGACGCGGAGGCCGCCGGTCGCGTGTTCGAGCTGCTGATGGGTAACGAGGTCGCTCCGCGGCGCGAGTTCATCATCGACTCGGCCGACCGGCTGTCGCGCGAGTCCATCGACGCGTGACGCGGAACGGGGAGCCCGGATCCCGGTCTCCCCGTTCGACCGCTGTCCGCCCGATCAGACGATCGTGCGACCGATGCTGCCGATCACGCCGTCGATGGGCTGACCGGACGCATCGCGACGTGCGCCGGACTCCGGGAGCTTGCGGACGGCGCCCGGCGGGTCGACCGCGAGCGGCGGGTTGGGACCGACCCACGCGACCGTCAGCCGGTCCTCGCCCTTCAGGAAGGCGTGGGCGCGCACCCCGCCGGTCGCTCGTCCCTTGGCGGGGTACTCCGCGAACGACGAGACCTTCGCGCGTCCTGGATCGGTTCCGGGCAGGATGCTCTCGGCACCCGACACGGTCGCCACGACCGCGTCGACCCCCGGTGCGACCGCCCCGAAGAACAGCACCGTGGCGCCGGCCCCGAGCTTGATCCCGGCCATACCTCCGGCGGCAGCGCCCTGCGGTCGCACACTCGCGGCAGCGAAGCGGAGCAGCTGCGCATCGGAGGTGAGGAACACGAGCTCGGCGTCGTCGGGGGACTCCGCCGCACCCACGACCGTGTCGCCGGGCTTGAGGCCGATCACCTCGAGCTCCGGGCGGACGGGGAGCGCCGACGGCACGATGCGCTTCACGACGCCCTGCGCGGTGCCCAGGGCGATCGGCGTGTCGCTGTCGAAGCGGACGAACCCGAGGATGCGCTCGCCCTTCGTGGTGATGCCGAGGTAGTCGCGCAGCGGGGCGCCGGCCGCCAGCTGGACCGAGCTCGCCGGAACCGACGGAAGGTCGACGGGGGAGAAGCGCACGACCCGTCCGCTGCTCGTGAGCGCACCGAGCTCGGCGCGCACCGTGGTCTCGACCGTGGCGAGGATGGCGTCGTGCTTGCTCCGGCGGGTAGGGGCCGTGAGCTCCTGGCCGTCACCCAGGTCGACCCGGACGGCACGACCGGTGGTGGACAGCACGAGCGTGGTCGGCGCGTCGGCGATCTGCAGGTCGGCGGCCCCCTTGGCGGCGCGGGGCTTCGGCGGAGCCGCGTTGAGCAGCAGCGTGCGTCGCGGGGTCCCGTATGCCTCGGCCACGGCGTCGAGCTCGCGGGCGACGGCGGCGCGGAGCAGCGCGGGGCTGCCGAGCAGTTCTCGCAGGTCCGCGATCTCGGTGAGCAGCGCGTCGCGCTCGGTCTCCAGCTCGATGCGGGAGAACTTGGTCAGGCGCCGCAGCCGCAGCTCGAGGATGTACTCGGCCTGCGGCTCGCTGAGATCGAAGACCGAGCGCAGGCGGGTGCGCGCCTGTTCCGAGTCATCGGAGGAGCGGATGACCTGGATGACCTCGTCGATGTCGAGGATCGCGATGAGGAGGCCCTCGACGAGGTGGAGACGTTCCTCGCGCCGGGCGAGGCGGTAGCGGCTGCGGCGGGTGATGACCTCGATGCGATGCCCGACGTAGACGCTCAGCATCTCCTTGAGGCCGAGGGTTCGCGGCTGCCCGTCCACCAGGGCGACGTTATTGATGCTGAACGAGTCTTCCAGCGGTGTCAGCCGATACAGCTGTTCCAGGACCGCGTTCGGATCGAACCCGGTCTTCACGCCGATGGCCACGCGCAGTCCGTGGTTGCGGTCGGTGAGGTCGGTGACGTCGCTGATGCCCTGCAGCTTCTTGGCCTGGACGGCGTCCCGGATCTTCTCGATCAGTCGCTCGGGGCCGACCATATAGGGCAGCTCGGAGACGATGATGCCCGTGCGGCGGGGGCCGAGCGGCTCGATCGATGTCTTGCCGCGGACCTTCAGGGCGCCGCGGCCGGTGGTGTACGCGTCCTTCACGCCGTCGAGGCCCATCAGGATGCCGCCCGACGGGAAGTCGGGGCCGGGTACGTACTCCATCAGCTCTTCCGTCGTGGCGTCCGGGTGCTCGAGGAGATGCACGGCTGCGGCCACGACCTCGATGAGGTTGTGCGGGGCCATGTTCGTCGCCATGCCGACGGCGATGCCGCTGGCGCCGTTGACCAGCAGGTTCGGGAAGGCCGCGGGCAGCACGGCGGGCTGCTGGAATTGGCCGTCGTAGTTGGGGATGAAGTCGACGACGTCCTCGTCGAGGTTCTCCGTGAGGGAGAGTGCGGCGGCCGCGAGTCGCGCCTCGGTGTACCGGGCGGCCGCCGGGCCGTCGTCGAGTGAGCCGAAGTTGCCATGTCCGTCGACGAGCGGCACGCGCAGCGCCCACTCCTGGGCGAGGCGCACGAGCGCGTCGTAGATGGCGGAGTCGCCGTGGGGGTGCAGCTTTCCCATCACCTCGCCCACGACGCGCGCGCTCTTCACGTGACCGCGGTCGGGGCGCAGCCCCATCTCGGCCATCTGGAACAGGATGCGGCGCTGCACCGGCTTGAGCCCGTCCCGCGCGTCCGGAAGGGCGCGCGAGTAGATGACGGAGTACGCGTATTCGAGGAAGGAGCCCTGCATCTCGTGAGAGAGATCGATGTCCTGGATGCGTTCGTCGACGGGCTCGGACGGCGGGGTTTTCGGCATGGACTTCCTGGGGGCGTACGGGAGCCTGTGTCAGACTGGCTCGGATGTCCCTCATGCTACCGTCCGCCTCGCCCAGCGCCCGGAGCGTCGTCGGGGTGGCGGGCGACCTGAGCGCCGCTCTCCGCGGCGAGTCGGAGCTGCTCCCGCGCGCGGAGTCGGTCGTGCTGGTGGTGGTCGACGGCCTGGGCGCGCTCGGTCTTCGCGGCCACTCCGGTCATGCGCGTACGCTCAGCGGGGCGATGACGAAGCGGGATGTCGCGCACAGCGTGTTCCCGTCGACGACGGCTGCCGCGCTGACCAGCATCGTGACGGGCGCGTGGCCCGGCGAGCACGGGCTGGTGGGGTACCGCGTCCTCGACCGCGAGCGTGACGTGCTCGTGAACCAGCTCAGCGGGTGGGAGAGCGACGGGCTCGACCCGCTCGCGTGGCAGCCGGTGCCGACCGTCTTCGAGCGGGAGTCCGCCGCGGGCCGAGAGACGTTCGCCGTGGGGCTCGCCGCGTACGCCACGAGCGGGTTCACGCGCGCGACGCTGCGCGGCGCGACCTTCGTCCCCGCGCTGAGCCCGGAGGATCGGGTCGAGGCGGCCTTCGCTCTCGCCCACGACCATCCGGGCTCCTTCGTCTACTGCTATCTGCCCGAGGTCGACAAGGCGGGGCACCGCTACGGGATCGCCTCCGCGGAGTGGGTCGCGGCGCTGGAGCGCATCGATGCCGCCCTGAGCGTTCGTGTACCTGCGGGCGTCGGCGTCCTGGTGACCTCCGACCACGGCATGGTCGATGTCCCCGTCCATCGGCAGGCGGTCCTCGACGAATCGCACCTGCGCGGGGTGCGGCACCTGGGCGGCGAGCCGCGCATGCTGCACGTGTACCTGGAGCCGGCCGCCGACGTGAGCGCGGTGCTCTCCCGGCTGCGCACCGACCTGGAGGGCGCCGCCGATGTCGTGACGCGCGACGACGCCATCAGGGCCGGCCTGTTCGGTCCCGCGGTGACGGAGGCCGCGGCTGCCCGGGTGGGGGACGTGCTCGTGATCGCGCGCGGGTCCTGGGCGGTGTACGACGGCACCGCAGCGGATCAGCGCAATCGCGGCATGATCGGACAGCACGGTGCCATGACCGATGAGGAGACGCGGGTGCCGCTCATCCGTCTCGGTGCCTTCACACGGTGACGCCGACGCCACCGCGGAGAGCGCGACTCACTCGTCGGTGCGCGCCCCGAAGACGATCTCGTCCCACGACGGCATGGCGTTGCGACGACGACGACGGCCGCCGCTCTCCGCCGGTTCGGCGGGGCTGCGCGGCGAGTCCGGTTCCGTCGTCTCCGGCTCGCTGACATCGTCGAAGGCCTCGAAGAGAGAGATCGGGCTCGACTCCTCGCGGCTCTCCTCGTGCTCCTCGAGCAGCGGTGACGTCTCGCGCTGACCCCGACGCCGTCGCAGGGCCTCCAGCAGGTCGGCGGTCTCGGCGCTCGGGGCGCTGGAGTCGGGGGCGCGGTTGATCGCCGCGTCCTGGACGGCGGGGGCGGAGCGCTCCGGCAGCGACGGCTCTTCGACCTCCGCCTCCGGGGTGGGCACGAGGCGCGGACCGAAGGCACCGGAGTCGAAACGGCTGTCGTCCTTGTACGGCGACGTCGTCCGGTCGGCTTCCACCGCGCGGAGCCGGGGGATCAGTCCCTCGGGGAGCGAGCCCTGGCGGGAGAGCTGAGTGGCGTCGGCGTTGAGGGGCGAGAGCGCGCTGCGCCGGGGGTCGAAGCTCCACCGGGCGTCGTGATCCACGTCGTTGGCTGTGAACTCGAGCTTCACGATCCAGCCGGTGTCCTCCTTCCAGCTCGCCCAGCGCTCGGACGTCGCCGCGACCTCTGCGAGCTTGGCGCGCACGGCCGCGCCGAACGTCGGCTGGGCGTCCGGTTCGACCTCGCTGCCGATGAGCACGGGCACGGCGAGAGCCTGGCCGATGATGTGCTCGCGCTCGGCGAGCACCGGCCCCTCGAAGCGGACCACGTCGTCGACCGCGATACCGAGCAGCTCGGCGACCTCGGGTGCGGTGAGACCGGCGCGGATCTGCGCCTGGATGTCGCGCGGGCTCGCGGCGAGCTTCTGGGCGGTCGGTTCGGCCTGTCGGGTGGCGCGGCGGATCTCCCGCTGCAGCACGTCGTCGATGGGCAGCGCGAAGCGTTCGCCCGACTCGGTCGCGAGCACGAGGACTCCTGCTTCAGTGCCGACGATGGTGACGTTTTCCATGCGAATGCCCCTCTGATGGGTGTGCGTTCATGGTGTCACGGGGGAGGGGGCGGAACAGGGAATATCGCGGGCGTGCCGTGAGTTTGCCCTGTCGCATGCGGAGGCATTTGCGAAATGCCCCACCGTCATGCAAACTATGGCCGCCGATTACCCGACGGCACACCCGCCCACTCGCACCATGAAAGTGGAGATTCACCGCATGGCAACCGATTACGACGCTCCCCGAAAGAGTGAAGACGACTCCGAGTCGATCGAAGCCCTGAAGGAGCGTGTGCCGGACAAGCTGTCCGGCACGACGGGGGACGAGGACTCCGACAACCCCTCGAACTTCGACCTGCCGGGCGCGGACCTCTCCGACCTCGAGCTCGACGTCGTCGTGCTGCCCGCGCAGCAGGACGAGTTCACGTGCATGAGCTGCTTCCTCGTGAAGCACCGTTCGCAGCTCGACCACGAGGGACCCGACGGCCCCATCTGCAAGGAGTGCGCTGCCTGAGCAGTCCTCCGAGCGACGCATGACGCGCCCCCGACCATCCGGTCAGGGGCGCGCTGTCGTTGGCGGGTGGCTCAGCCTTTCGCGGCGCGGATCGCCGCAGCGAGGCGGTCGGGGGTGCGGGTCGAGATGGTCCACGCCACGACCGGATCCGCGTCGTCGAGGTTGGGCACCACGACCAGGCCGTCGATACCGCCGCGGATGAGGTGCCACCCGCGGGCGGGGAGTCCGGGTCCTCTGGCGTGACGTGCGTCTGCTCCATCGAGCGCGAGCGCTTCGCCGAGGTGGGTCACGTCGATGTGCGCGCGACCGGCGCGGAGCACGCCGTCCTCGACCGAGACGACCGGGGCAAGACCGATGACCGCGAGGACGAGCGCGGCGGAGACCAGCGCGCCGAGGACGAGCGCGACCGTCGATCCGACCGGGACGAAGATGAGCGAGACCATCGGTCCGGCGAGAGCGACGGTGACGAGGAGCCAGAGGCTCGGTGCGAGCCGCTCCCGGTAGCGGGGACGTGCGGCGGTGGCGGGGTTCTGCATTAGCCTCATGGGGTGACCGATTCCGTTGATGTCCCCATTATCGCCGCAGTGGTCCCCGGCTATGCGCACCCGGGTGACGCGGGCGCCGATCTGGTCGCCGCGGAGGCCGTGCACCTGGAGCCGGGGGAGCGGGCTCTCGTCCCGACCGGCGTGCGCATCGCCCTCCCGGACGGCTACGCGGCCTTCGTCGTTCCGCGCAGTGGTCTCGCGGCGAAGCACGGGATCTCCATCGTCAATGCACCGGGCACCGTCGACGCCGGCTACCGGGGTGAGATCAAGGTGAGCCTGATCAACACGGACATCCACAGCGCGTACGATGTGGCCGTCGGCGATCGCATCGCCCAGCTCATCGTGATGCCCGTGACCCGCGCCCGGTTCCTGCCGGTCGAGGAGCTCCCGGACAGCGTCAGGGGCGACGGGGGATTCGGATCGACCGGCTACCAGGCACAGGCCACCGCGAACGAAGCAGGACAGGCGAGATGAGCGACAACAACGCGACCCCCTCCAAGTCGGCGCCGGAGAACCGCGCCACGGAGGGTCCTTTCGACGACTCCGAGGCGAACCCGGTCCGCCCGTACATCGACCTCGGCGGGATCAAGATCCTTCCGCGCGAGGGCCTGAACCTGCGCCTCGAGGTCGAGGAGCAGTCCAAGCGCATCGTCGCCGTCGGTCTCGACTACGCGGAGTCCTCGTTGCAGGTGCAGCCGTTCGCGGCGCCCCGATCGGGCGGTCTGTGGGACGAGACCCGCGTGCAGCTGCGTGATCAGGTGAAGGCGCAGGGCGGACGGGTCGAGGAGCGGGAGGGCCCGCTGGGCAAGGAGCTGCTCGCCGAGGTCCCGGCCACGGCGGCCGAGGGCTCCGGCCTGCGTCTGGCACGCTTCATCGGCATCGACGGCCCGCGGTGGTTCCTGCGCGGTGTGATCGGCGGGGCGGCGGCGTCCGATCCCGAGGCGGCCGCGAAGGTGGAGGACCTGTTCCGTTCCATCGTCGTCGTGCGTGGCGGCGCCCCCATGCCCCCGCGTGACCTCATCCCCCTGAAGATGCCGGCGACCCCGGGCTCGGCGTGAGTTCCCCGGTTCCCGAGGAGCCGGAGCGCCCGCAGACCGCGTCGGAGATCCTGGGTGCCGCGCTGGGGGGAGCGGCCAGGAAGGCGGGCCTCGATCCCGCGCAGAGCGCGAGCACGCACACGGTCGTGTGGTCGGCGATGGGCGGCTGGCGCGGCATCGTCGAATCGGTGCTCCCGAGCCTCGCGTTCGTCATCCTCTTCACCCTCCGCCCGCAGCCGCTGATCCTTCCGCTCGGCGTCTCCGTCGGGCTTGCCGCGATCTTCACGATCGTGCGCCTGGTGCAGAAGTCGCCACCGTCCGCGGCGCTCGGCGGCCTGATCGCCGCGGTCGCCGCCGCAGGACTGGCGCTCTGGACCGGGCGCGGCGAGGACAACTTCGTCCCCGGGCTCATCACCAACGCCGTGTACGGGTCGGCCATCCTCGTGTCGGCGCTCATCGGGTGGTCGGTCATCGGTCTGGCCGCCGGCTTCCTCATGGGCGAGGGCACCGCGTGGCGGACGGACCGCCGCAAGCGTCGCGCCTTCTTCTGGCTCGGCATCGCGTGGGCGGCCCTCTTCTTCGCGCGACTGGCCGTGCAGTTCCCCCTGTATCTCGCGGGCGACGTGACGGCGCTCGGAACGCTCAAGCTGGTGATGGGACTGCCGTTGTTCGCGCCGCTCATCGCGGTCACCTGGCTGGTGGTCCGTGCGCTGTATCCCCGCGCGCCTTCGCGCGAGGATGCCGCCGCGGCGTGATAGATTTATCTCGACATCAAGATAAATCGCAGGCTTTCGCCCACGCGTCGCGGGGAGCAGACTGGTTAGGTCCGCCTTCCTAGCCGCCGGGGTGCGCGGGCGAGCAAGATGGAGGCGCCTGTCGCTCCCATCCGAATAGAAGGAGACGGATTCGTGTCCACGGTGAACAGCTTCGGTGCCAAGAGCACCCTGACGGTCGGCAGCACCGACTACGAGATCTTCCGCATCGACACGGTGCCCGGTTTCGACAAGCTTCCCTTCAGCCTCAAGGTCCTGCTGGAGAACCTGCTTCGCACCGAGGATGGCGCGAACGTGACGAAGGCGCAGATCGAGGCGCTCGGCTCGTGGGATGCCACCGCCGAGCCGAACACCGAGATCCAGTTCACGCCGGCGCGCGTGGTCATGCAGGACTTCACCGGCGTGCCCTGCATCGTCGACCTCGCCACGATGCGCGAGGCAGTCACGGCGCTCGGCGGCGACGCCAACAAGATCAACCCGCTCTCGCCCGCCGAGATGGTGATCGACCACTCCGTCATCGCCGACCTCTTCGGGACCGAGAACGCGCTCGAGCGCAACGTCGAGATCGAGTACGAGCGCAACGGCGAGCGGTACCAGTTCCTGCGCTGGGGCCAGACGGCGTTCAGCGACTTCAAGGTCGTCCCGCCCGGCACCGGCATCGTCCACCAGGTGAACATCGAGCACCTGGCCAAGGTCATCTACGACCGCGAGGTCGGCGGCGTGCTGCGCGCGTACCCCGACACCTGCGTCGGCACCGATTCGCACACCACGATGGTGAACGGTCTCGGCGTGCTCGGCTGGGGCGTCGGCGGCATCGAGGCCGAGGCCGCGATGCTCGGCCAGCCCGTGTCGATGCTCATCCCGCGCGTCGTGGGCTTCAAGCTCTCGGGCGAGATCCCCGCCGGTGTGACCGCGACCGACGTCGTGCTCACCATCACCGACATGCTGCGCAAGCACGGCGTGGTCGGCAAGTTCGTCGAGTTCTACGGCGAGGGCGTCGCCTCGGTGCCGCTCGCGAACCGCGCCACGATCGGCAACATGTCGCCGGAGTTCGGCTCCACCGCCGCGATCTTCCCGATCGACGACGTCACGCTCGACTACCTGCGCCTCACCGGCCGCAGCGAGGAAGCCGTCGCGCTTGTCGAGGCGTACGCCAAGGAGCAGCAGCTCTGGCACGACGCGTCGCGCGAGCCCGTGTTCAGCGAGTACCTCGAGCTGGACCTCGGCACGGTCGTCCCGTCGATCGCCGGCCCGAAGCGTCCGCAGGACCGCATCCTGCTGTCCGAGGCCAAGTCGCAGTTCGAGCAGGACATCCTGGCCTACGCCTCGCCCTCGACCAGCGAGGACATCGTCGACCTCGAGTCGAAGCACTCGTTCCCCGCGTCCGACCCCGGGCAGGTCCCCGGCGAGGAGGAGCCGACCACGCGTCCGGTGCACATCAGCAGCGGCGCCCCGGTCAACGCCTCCAACCCGGTGCCGGTCACCACCCCGGACGGCGAGAAGTACATCCTCGACAACGGCGCTGTGACCCTCGCCGCCATCACGTCGTGCACGAACACGTCGAACCCGTCGGTCATGATCGCGGCCGGTCTGCTCGCACGCAAGGCGCGCGAGAAGGGCCTGAAGCAGAAGCCCTGGGTCAAGACGACGCTCGGCCCCGGCTCGAAGGTCGTCACCGACTACTACGAGAAGTCCGGCCTCGACAAGGATCTCGAGGGCCTCGGCTTCTACACCGTCGGCTACGGCTGCACGATCTGCATCGGAAACTCCGGCCCGCTGATCGAGGAGGTGTCGGAGGCGATCAACTCGCACGACCTCGCCGTGACGGCCGTCCTCTCCGGCAACCGCAACTTCGAGGGCCGGATCAGCCCCGACGTGAAGATGAACTACCTGGCCAGCCCGCCGCTGGTCATCGCGTACGCCCTCGCCGGATCGATGCACTTCGACTTCGACACCGACGCGCTGGGTCAGGACGCCGACGGCAACGACGTGTTCCTCAAGGACATCTGGCCGTCGCCGGAGGAGGTGCAGGAGATCGTCGACTCGTCGATCTCGCGCGACCAGTTCATCAAGCAGTACGCCACGGTGTTCGACGGCGACGAGCGCTGGCGCAACCTGCCGACGCCCGACGACGACACGTTCCAGTGGGACGAGAACTCGACCTACGTGCGCAAGGCGCCGTACTTCGATGGCATGACGATGGAGCTCACCCCGGTGCAGGACATCCAGGGCGCGCGCGTCATGGCGACCCTGGGCGACTCGGTCACGACCGATCACATCTCGCCCGCCGGCAACATCAAGCCGGGCACCCCGGCGGCGCAGTACCTCACCGAGCACGGCGTGGACCGCAAGGACTTCAACTCCTTCGGCTCGCGCCGAGGCAACCACGAGGTGATGATCCGCGGCACGTTCGCGAACATCCGTCTGAAGAACCTCATGGTCTCGGCCGTCAACGACGGTCAGGTCGTCGAGGGCGGGTTCACGCGCGACTTCACCCAGCCGGGCGGTCCGCAGTCGTACATCTACGACGCGTGCATGAACTACGCCGAGCAGGGCACCCCGCTCGTCGTTTTCGGCGGCAAGGAGTACGGCTCCGGCTCGTCGCGCGACTGGGCGGCCAAGGGCACGAGCCTGCTGGGCGTCAAGGCCGTGATCACGGAGAGCTTCGAGCGCATCCACCGCTCCAACCTCATCGGCATGGGCGTCGTCCCGCTGCAGTTCCCGGCCGGCGAGAGCTGGGAGTCGCTGGGCCTCGACGGTACCGAGATCGTCTCGATCACGGGCCTCGAGGAGCTCAACAACGGCGTCACCCCGAAGACGGTCAAGGTCACCGCCACCCCGAGCGAGCACTCGCCCGAGGGCAAGCAGCCGATCGAGTTCGACGCGGTCGTCCGCATCGACACCCCCGGTGAGGCGGACTACTACCGCAACGGCGGCATCCTGCAGTACGTGCTGCGCTCGCTCGTCTGACGCGTCTCACGGAGGGGCCCGGGTCTACGGACACGGGCCCCTTCGCCGTGTCAAGGGGGCGTCGTCCTCGGCGGCTTCTCCGACTCCGCGAGGTAGGATCGGTAGGCGCTCGCACCCGTGACGGGCGTCTCTGTCGAAGCCTGTGAGGAGGCGCAGATGCCCATTCTTCCGAGCATCTCTGGACCCCGCGACCTGGACCGCCTGTCGCCAGAGCAACTGGAAGAACTCGCCTCCGAGATCCGCACGTTCCTCGTCGAGAACGTCTCGCGTACCGGGGGCCACCTGGGGCCGAACCTCGGCGTCGTGGAGCTCACCATCGCCCTCCACCGCGTGTTCTCGTCTCCCGACGACCCCTTCATCTTCGACACCGGGCATCAGTCCTACGTGCACAAGCTGCTCACGGGGCGCCAGGACTTCTCCGGACTGCGCGTGCGCGGCGGTCTGGCCGGCTACCCGCAGCGCGGCGAGAGCCCCCACGACGTGGTCGAGTCCTCCCACGCCTCCAGCTCGCTGAGCTGGGCAGACGGCGTGTCCCGCGCCCTCACCGCGACCGGACGCGCCGACCGGCATGTGGTCGCGGTCGTGGGCGACGGTGCGCTCACCGGCGGCATGACCTGGGAGGCGTTGAACAACATCTCCGACGACAACGACCGCAACCTGGTGATCGTCGTCAACGACAACGGCCGCTCCTACGCACCCACCATCGGCGGGATGTCGCGGTACCTGAACCGGGTCCGCACGGCGGCCGCGTACAAGGACCTCCACCACAAGTCCGATCGTCTGTTCCGCGCGTTCGGGCCCGTCGGCAGGGCCGTGTTCCGCGGGGTGCGGGGTGGCACGCACGGCTTCCTCTCCCGCTTCACGAACAACGAGGCCCTCTACTCGAACCTCGACATCAAGTACCTCGGCCCGGTGGACGGCCACGACCTCCCGGCCCTGCTGGAGACCCTGGAGCTCGCGAAGTCGTACGGCGCGCCCGTCATCGTGCACGCCATCACCGAGAAGGGACGCGGGTACCAGCCCGCGCGCGACGACGACGCCGATCAGTTCCACGCGGTCGGGCGCATCGACCCCACGACCGGGGAGACGCTGTCCTCCGGCGGGCGCGGATGGACCGACGTGTTCTCCGACGCGCTGGTCGACGTGGGCGAACGGCGCTCCGACGTGATCGCGATCACCGCGGCGATGCTGCGGCCGACCGGCCTGGCCCCCTTCGCCGAGCGCTTCCCGGATCGGGTCTACGACGTGGGCATCGCCGAGCAGCACGCCGTGGCCTCGGCGGCCGGACTCGCCTACGGCGGGCTGCACCCGGTGGTCGCGGTGTACGCGACCTTCATGGGCCGCGCCTTCGATCAGGTGCTCATGGACGTCGCGCTGCACCGTGCCGGCGTCACCTTCGTGCTCGACCGGGCCGGGGTCACCGGCCCCGACGGTCCGAGCCATCACGGCATGTGGGACCTCGCGATGCTGCAGATCGTGCCGCACATCCGCATCGCCGCGCCGCGCGACGGCGTGCGACTCACCGAGGCGCTGGACGAGGCGGTCGCCGTCGAGGACGCGCCCACCGTGATCCGGTTCCCGAAGGGGGAGGTCGCGTCCGACCTCCCGGCGATCGAGCGCCTCGCTGACGGAGTCGACGTGCTGGCCAGGGGGGAGAGCGAAGACGTGCTCATCGTCGCGATCGGCCCGTTCGCCGAGCTCGCCCTCGATGTGGCGGACCGCCTCCGCGCGCAGGGCATCGGTGCGACGGTTTTCGACCCGCGCTGGGCGATCCCGGTGCAGCCGTCGGTCGTCGAGCACGCCGCTCGTCATCGCCTGGTCATCACCCTGGAGGACGGCATCCGCGTCGGCGGCATCGGCACGCGCGTGCGCCAGGTGCTGCGCGAGGCCGGGATCGACACGGCCGTGGACGAGCTGGGGTTGCCCGACGAGTTCATCGACCACGCGTCGCGCGACCAGATCCTTGCGGATGCCGGGCTCACGGCGTCGAAGATCGCCCAGGACGTGGTGGCGCAGGTGCTCGGGACGCGCATCCCCAAGGCGCGCCACGCGGGGGAGACCGGTACGATCGACCTCCCGCTGCACGAGCGCCACTGATCCGGGGCCCGCGGCGGGATCAGTCCAGATCGGCGAGGGTCTCCGCGACGATGCGCTCGACGGTCGGTCGTGCGCGCTCCGCGTCGGCGGCGACCAGCGCGAGGCGGCTGCGTCGTTCCAGGACGTCGTCCGCGGTCAGAGCGCCCTCGCACCGCACGGCGAACTCGACCGCGGCGCGTGAGAGTGCGGGCGGATCCGACGTGTCGTCCGGTGCACCCCACCGCGCGCCCGTGTCCTCCACGAGCCGCAGAGCCGCGGTGCTGCTGGGCGGTGCGTCGATCCCGCGGTGACGCAGGGCGAGGTCGACCGCGTCCTCGGCCATCCGACGGTAGGTCGTGAGCTTCCCGCCGAGCACCGACACGAACCCGCCGGGGGAGATGTGCACCAGGTGCCGCCGGGACACGTCCGCGGAGGACGCGGCACCATTGTCCACCAGGGGCCGCAGTCCGGCGAACGCCCCGCGGACGTGGTCTCGCGTGAGGGGGGTCGCCAGCAGTCGGTTCAGCGTGGCGAGCAGCGACGCGATCTCGGGCTCGGTGGGCGCGGCGACGCGCGGGACCGGCCCGGGGGCGTCCTCGTCGGTCAGCCCCACGATCACCCGCCCGTGGCGCTGCGGCAGCGCGAACACGTAGCGGCTGATCGAGCCCTCCCGGGGAACGGTCAACGCCGCGGTCGGGCGGCCCAGGTCGTCCGCGTCGAGCACGAGGTGCGTGCCGCGGCTCGGGCGCACGCGGATGCTGTCGTCGAGCGTTCCCGCCCAGACGCCGGTGGCGTTCACGACGGCCCGGGCGCGCAGCTCGAGCCGCTCGCCCGTGAGCGTGTCGACGACGGTCGCTCCACCGTCGTGCAGCTCCTCGGCACGCACCCGTGTGAGGATGCGCGCGCCCCGCCCCGCCGCCGTCCGTGCGACAGCGACCACGAGCGCGGCGTCATCGACCAGTTGCCCGTCGAAGCCGAGCACGCCGCCGCGCAGGTCACGGCGACGCAGAGCGGGGAACAGCCGCTGGGCCTCGCGCGGCCCCACCAGTCGCGGCGGTGGCAGCACCCGACGCGGCGTCCTGGCGCGCAGTCGCAGCGCGTCGCCCATGGCCATGCCCATCGAACCGGCGGAGCGCTGGCGGAGCGTCACCCTTGCGGCGAACGGCAGCAGCTGCGGTAGCGGACGGATGAGGTGCGGCGCGATCACCGTCATCAGCAGGTGTCGTTCGAGCGCACTCTCGTTCGCGGTGGCGACATCCCCGGTGGCGAGATAGCGCAGTCCGCCGTGAACCAGCTTCGAGCTGAAGCGGCTCGTGCCGAACGCGAGGTCTTCGGCCTCGATCAGTGTGACGCGGAGTCCGCGTGAGGCGGCGTCGAGAGCCGCACCGACACCGGTGATGCCTCCGCCGACCACCAGCACGTCGCAGGTCTCCTCCGCTCCCGCGGCGAGATCGCGTCGGCGGCGGGCGGCGTGGAGGGCGGTGGCGGGGTCGGTCACGGTCGCAGGTGTCCGTCCACGGCGGCGCGCAGCTCGCGCTCCCACGCGTCCTCGTCGATCAGGTCGGCCACGGTCGCGTGCGACAGCACGGCCGACTGGGCGATCAGGAGCAGCATCACGGCGATCTCCTCGGGCGCTCCGGCCCGCACGGACCCGTGCTTCTGGCCCCGTCCGATGGCCGCGGCGAGCCAGCCGAGGATGAGCCGTTGGCTCGACCCGACGCGCTGCAGCGTGTAGCGCGTGAAGGCCTCCGGCTCCTCGTCGAGCAGCCGGGCGTAGACGTCGTCGGCGCGGAACAGGGCCGTGAACGTCAGGATGTCGTCGACCAGGGCGGCTCGGGTGTCCGCGACCGCGGAGAAGCGTTCGATGAGGGTGCCGACGCGCCGCAGCAGTGCGGCGCGCACCACGTCGTCGGCATCGCTCCAGGTGCGGTAGATCGTTGGACGGCTGAGTCCGGAGCGGCGCGCGAGCGCGGCGATCGTGACCCCGTGGATGCCGGTGCGCACGATGAGCTCGTCGGCCGCGTCGAGGACCCGCGTCTGCGTCGGTTCCCACACGGGTGGGACTCCGACAGGTTGACGTTCTTTCATGATGTGTCACACTGTAACGCATGCAGGACGAGATCGGCAGGGCCGCCGAACAGGAGCCCATGCGGTGGAACGGCTGGGGCGATCCGGCGAAGGCGAAGGAGCTTCCGCGCGCCGTGCGAGCCCTGATCCCGCTGCTGCTGGGGCGAGTGCGCCGCCCTGCGCCGCCGCCGTCGCTCGCGGAGGTGCGCGTCCGACCG
>NZ_SSDO01000003.1:0-417 GCF_004794395.1 Microbacterium sp. K41
TCGGCGCGGTCGGCGTCGCGGTCGCGGGGTGGCTCGCCGTTGCAGGTTTCACCCGACGTCGCCGCCGCGCGACGGGGATCGTCGTCGCCCAGTACCACGTGCCCGACACGCTGCCGCCGCTCGTCGCCGCCGCGGTCATCCCGAAGGCGCAGGACGTCATCCCCGCGGAGATCGTGCACCTCGCGGTCCGCGGAGCGCTGCGCATCGAGGAGGGGGACAGCCCCGAGCAACCCCGACTTCGCCGTCTTCCTGGTGGTTCCGCACCGGACGAGCTCGATGCGGCCGCCCTCGACGCCCTGTTCCACGGCGCCGACGCGGAAGGCGTGGTCGACCTGCCGACCGCGAGCGAGAGCTTCGCCGCCCGCATGTCGGCGCTCACCACCGCCGGGTCCACGGCCGCCGCCACGCGGGGCCTCA
>NZ_SSDO01000028.1:0-1441 GCF_004794395.1 Microbacterium sp. K41
CCGCACGAGCTGCTGGCCGACCTGCGCGCCGTGCAGTCCTCGCTCGCCGCGGCCGGCGCCCGTCGGCACGCGTTCGGCGGGGTGCAGCACCTGATCTGGCAGGTGGAGACCTACGGCTTCCACCTGACCGAGCTCGAGGTGCGCCAGCACTCCCAGGTGCACGCCACGGCCCTCGCCGAGCTCGACGCGGGCGGTCCGATCAGCGCCCAGACCGAGGAGGTGCTGGAGGTGTTCCGTGCGATCGCGGACATCCAGCGCGACCGCGGGCTGCGGGCGGCAGGGCGCTACGTCGTCTCGTTCACCCAGGCCGCGTCCGACCTCGCGAACGTGCACCGCCTCGCCCGGTACGCCCTCGGCGACGACGCCCCGGTGCTCGATGTCGTGCCGCTGTTCGAGACCTTCGCCGACCTGCAGGCCGCGCCGGCGATCCTCGCCGAGGTCGTCACGTTCCCCGAGTTCCGCGAGCGGATGGCCGCCACAGGCAACCGCCTCGAGGTGATGCTCGGCTACTCCGACTCGTCGAAGGACGTCGGCCCGGTCGCCGCGAACCTCGCGCTGTACGCGGCGCAGGCCACCATCGCCCGCTGGGCGCAGGAGTCGGGCATCGAGCTCACGCTGTTCCACGGTCGCGGCGGCGCCCTCGGGCGCGGCGGCGGCCCCGCCAACTCCGCCATCCTCGCCCAGCCGCCGCACTCCGTCGACGGCCGGTTCAAGCTCACCGAGCAGGGCGAGGTGATCTTCGCCCGCTACGGCGAGCCCGCGATCGCCATGCGGCACATCGACCAGGTCGCCGCCGCCACGCTGCTCGCCTCCTCCCCCACGGTGGAGGAGCGCACCAGCCGCGCGGCCGAGCGCTACGCCGAGGTGGCCGCCACGATGGACGCGGCCTCCCGCGAGCGCTTCTTCTCGCTCGTCAAGGCCGAGGGCTTCGCGCCGTGGTTCGCCACGGTGACCCCGATGGAGGAGATCGGGCTGCTGGCACTCGGCTCCCGCCCCGCCCGACGCGGACTGTCGGTCGAGTCGCTGG
Organism: Microbacterium sp. K41; assembly: GCF_004794395.1. Classification (NCBI taxonomy): domain Bacteria; kingdom Bacillati; phylum Actinomycetota; class Actinomycetes; order Micrococcales; family Microbacteriaceae; genus Microbacterium; species Microbacterium sp. K41. The sequence goes on from NZ_SSDO01000028.1 coordinate 1,028, forward strand.
AAGACCTGCGGGCGATCCCGTGGGTGTTCGCGTGGACCCAGGCGCGCATCAACCTCGCCGGCTGGTTCGGTCTCGGCACCGCCCTGGAGGCCGTCGGCGACCAGGACCTGCTGCGTGAGGCGTACCGCGAGTGGCCGCTGCTGCACACCATGGTCGACAACGTCGCGATGAGCCTCGCCAAGACCGACGAGCGCATCGCCCGCCAGTACCTGGCCCTCGGCGACCGCGACGACCTGGCGGCGCTCGTGCTCGACGAGCTCGCGCTCACGCGCCAGTGGATCGTGCGGCTGACCGGCGGCGACGGCCTGCTCGAGAACAAGCCCGTGCTGCAGCGCGCCGTGCAGCTGCGCAGCCCCTACGTCGACGCGCTGTCGCTGCTGCAGCTGCGCGCGCTCCGGGCCCTGCGCTCGGCCG
>NZ_SSDO01000284.1:0-5074 GCF_004794395.1 Microbacterium sp. K41
ATGCCGGTCGCGCCCAGGGAGCCGTACAGCGTGCAGCCGACGCGGGTGACGCGGCCCAGCTCGCCCGACGCCGTGAGCCGCTGCGCGAAGTCGACGGCCGCGCGCATGGGGCCGACGGTGTGCGAGCTCGACGGCCCCACTCCGATGGAGAACAGGTCGAAGGCCGAGACGTACGCAGTCACCCCTCCAGGCTACGCCGGGTTCCGGCATCTCGGTTCATCGTGGTTAACCCGAGCGCGTCGGGGACCCGGCCGCCCGCCCGTCAAGCCCCTTCAGCTCGGCCGCTCGGCGGGGCACGCTGGAGGCACGACAGCGCAGGAAGGGACGATCATGACCACCAGCACTCCCGAACCCGAAGCCCCCGAGCCGGAGTCCACGGACGAGCTCTCGGCCGAGGCGCAGACGCCCACCCCGACCCCGGCGTCGGAGGGCCAGACCACGCACGCCCCCACCGCCGACGCGGACGAGGGCGAGGCGAGCACTCCGCCGGAGGCCGAGTCGCCGGAGGACGCCGACCCGTCCGAGGTGCCGAGCACGGAGGAGCTCGAAGAGCCGAGCACCGAGAAGGCCCCGGGCCAGGAGCCGAAGGCACCGGAGCGGAAGGGCGACCCCGAACCCGACCACGAGGCGGTCGGCATCGGCGTGATCGGACAGCCCCAGGTCGGCGAGAACGACCCCTCGGGGCAGTGACGCCCCCGTCGCTCCTCCCTGGATCGCTCTGACGAACGACGGGAGGAGCGACGGGCCAGATGGTTACTCCACGAGCTTCCCGGCGGTGTCGACGTCGCGCATCAGTTCGGCGATCTCGGCGGGGACGGGCGGGATCTCCTCGCGGGTGACGCCGGTCGCGGGCGACCACACCAGGTTGACCTGCAGCGTCGGATCGGTGTCGGGGTAGTCGCTGCGGTTGTGGCAGCCACGCGTCTCGCGCCGTTCCCGCGCCGCCTCCAGCGTGGCACGGGCGGCGAGCGCGGAGGCCTTCAGATCGAACGCGTGGGCGAGGTCCTGGAACCCGGCGATGTCCGGGTGGATGCCGATGTCCTCCATGCGCCCTTCGATCAGGTCGAGGTCGGCGAGCCCGGCCCGCAGCCCCTCCTCCGAGCGCACCACGCCGGCGTACTCGGTCATGAGGTTGCGGATCGCGCGCTGCAGGGCGCGCACGTTCTCGCGCCCCTCGGCCGCGAGCAGGTCGTCGATCTCGGCGCGGGCCGCCGCGACCGCCTCCGCCGACCGCCGCTGGGCGTCGAGCCCCGCGGCGTGCGCCATCGCCGCCTGACCGACGATCCGCCCGTACACGAGCAGCTCGATCAGCGAGTTGCCGCCCAGCCGGTTCGCACCGTGCAGCCCGCTCGACGCCTCGCCGATCGCGTAGAGGCCCTCGACATCGGTGCCGTGATCCTCGGACCGCACCCAGACGCCGCCCATCGAATAGTGCGCGGTGGGGGCGATCTCGATCGGGTCGGTCGTGATGTCGAGCATCTGCAGCTCCATCATCGTCTGGTAGACGCGCGGCAGCCGGGTCATGATCGTCTCGCGCGGCAGGTGCGACACGTCGAGCCACACGCCGCCGTTCTCGGTGCCGCGCCCCTCCTGGATCTCGGTGTACGCGGCGAGGGCGACGCGGTCGCGCGTGGAGAGCTCCTTCCGCTCGGGGTCGTAGCGCTCCATGAATCGCTCGCCGAGCGCGTTGCGCAGGATGCCGCCCTCGCCGCGCGCCGCCTCGGAGATGAGCGTCCCTGCCGCGTTCTCCGGCTCGATGATGCCGGAGGGGTGGAACTGCACGAGCTCGGGATCGCGCAGTCGCGCGCCCGCGTCGACGGCGAGCCGGAAGGAGTCGCCCGTGTTCTCGTCGCGTCGGGAGGAGGTGCGCCTCCAGATGCGGTTGTGACCTCCGGCCGCGAGGATCACGGCGTCGGCGTGGATGAGATAGCGGGTGCCGTCGGCCTGGTCGAAGCCGTACGCGCCGAACACGACGTTGTCGCGCACGAGCAGGCGGGTGATGTAGACGTTGTCGAGGATCGGGACGTCGAGCTGCTCGGCCCTGCGGACCAGGGTGCGCTGGATCTCGAGCCCCGTGTAGTCGCCCGAGAACGCGGTGCGACGGTAGGTGTGCGCGCCGAAGAACCGCTGGGAGATGCGACCGTCATCCTCGCGGGCGAAGTCCATGCCCCAGCGCTCGAGGTCGCGGATGCCGCGCTCGGCGCCGCGCGTCACCACCTCGACGGTGTGCGGGTTGGCCAGGAGGTAGCTCTCCTTGATGGTGTCGGCGGCGTGCTGCTGCCAGCTGTCGTCGGCGTCCATCGTGCCGAGGGCCGCGTTGATGCCGCCCGCCGCGAGGGAGGTGTGGGCGTCCTGACGGGGGCGTTTGCCCACGGCGAGCACGTCGACGCCGTGTTCGGCGACCTCGATCGCCGCCCGCAGGCCGGAGCCGCCGGTGCCGATCACGAGGACCGTGGTGGAGATCTGTCGTTCGGGTGCAGTCATGGTCTCGACGCTAGTTAGGACAACCTAATAACTCCAATGCATAGTTCGAGTGGAAACCATACGGGTAGGCTATGGCCATGAACCTCGAGCAACTCCGCGGGTTCGTCGAAGTCGCCCGCCTCGGACACTTCACCCGCGCCTCCGAGCACCTGCACCTGGCCCAGCCCTCGCTGAGCCGACAGATCTCCACGCTCGAACGCGAACTCGGCGCCGAGCTGTTCCACCGCGCCCGTGGCCACATCGCGCTGACGGCGGCCGGGGAGACGCTGCTCCCCCGCGCCCAGCGCATGCTCGCCGAAGCCGACGCCATCCGCGACGAGATGGGCGAACTCGCGGGGCTCCGGCGCGGCCGTGTGCGGCTCGGGGCACCGCCCACGCTGTGCATCAGCCTCGTCGCCGAAGCCCTCAGCTCGTTCCACGACTCCTACCCCGAGGTCGACCTGCACCTGATCGAGGGCGGCTCCCGCCTCCTGGTCGAGCAGCTCGCGGTCGGCGCCGTCGACATGGCCCTCATCACCCAGTCCGACGGTCCTCCGCCGGCCGGGGTCAGCCTCACCCGCACGCCGTTGCTCGCGGAGGAACTGGTCGTGGTCTCCTCGGCCGCCCGCCCGCCGGTCGCCCGCACCCCCGCGATCCCGCTCAGCCACCTGGCGACCCTGCCGCTCATCGCCTTCGACGAGAGCTACGAGCTGCGGGCCACGACCGATGCCGCCTTCCGCGCCGCCGACCTCACGCCGAACCTGGTGCTGGAGGGCGGCGAGATGGACTCCGTGCTGCGCTTCGTCGAACGAGGGCTCGGCGTCGCCGTGGTGCCCGCGATGGTCCTGTTCGACCGGCCGACGCTGCGGTCCGTGCGGCTCGCCCACCCCGCCATGACCCGCACCGTCAGCCTGGCCCACCGGTCCGACGTCAGCGCCGCCGTCGCGGTCGCCGCCATGCGGCAGGTCATCCTGACCACGGCGTCCGACGTCGCCCGCCGCGACCCCGCGATCACGAGCCTGCTCGACACGGACTGAGACATCCGTCCGGGATGCAGAAACGGCCCCCGCCGAAGCGGAGGCCGTATCGTCACTGTCTCAACACAGTGTGCGCCCGAAGGGACTCGAACCCCTAACCTTCTGATCCGTAGTCAGATGCTCTATCCATTGAGCTACGGGCGCCCAGCCCGCTCAGCGGGCCGTAGAACAGCCTACAACAGTCGCGAGACGAAAGCGAAACGAGGGGTCAGTCGCCCTTCGCTGCCGCCTTCTCCTGCTTCTTGCGGCGCTTCTCCTTCGCCCGCTGCGCCGACGACAGCGCCTGCAGGTCGACCAGGCGCAGCGCCTGCATCCGGGCCTCGCGCATCCGCGCGTAGTCGGGGTCCTGCTCCGGTCGCATGCCCTCCACGCGCAGCCGCCGGTCGAGGTTGTGGCGGACGTCGGCCCATGCCGCGGCCCTCGCCTCCTCGACGATCGCCTCGAGCTGCTGCCGGTCGTCCATCATCTCCCGCAGCCGCTGGGCCACCCCGGTCGACTGCTTCGCGCGGCGACGGAGGTTGCGCACATCGCGGTCGCGGTAGTCGTGCGTGCCGACCGGATCGGAGTGCCGCCCCCTGGCCCGCTTGCGCAGCGCCGTGACGGTGGCCGCCGCCTCCTCCGACTCCTCGGCCATCGCGCGCAGGGCCTCGCGCGCGTCGTCGACGTAGCGGTCGAGATCGAACACGCCGCCCTCTGCGATGGTGCCGATGAGGATGTGGTTCTTCACGGCGAGGCGCGCGGCGGCCGTCGCGATCGCGACGCCTTCGGCGATGGCATCCGCAGTCCGTCCCACCGGCACCTCCTCTCCACGAGCGTACCGGTATCGATGCGGCCCGGTCTCGGCCAGAATGGTTCGGCATCCAGCATCTCTCAGGCGTCCGACATCGGTCGGCGACCGCCCGGATCGCACGCGCAGGGAGGCGGCGATGAAGCATCTCGACCTGGTCGGCAGCACCACCGTCATCACAGGCGCCGCGAACGGCATGGGGGCCGAGATCGCGAGGCTGCTCGCTCCCCGCGGCGTGCACCTGGCCCTCCTCGACCACGACCGTGCCGCGCTCGACGCCCTCGCGACCGAGCTGGCCGGCACCACCGTGACGACGCACGTGGTCGACCTCCGCGACGACGACGCGGTCTTCGCGACCGCCGCGCAGATCACCGCCGTGCATCCGCGGATCACCGCCCTGATCACGTGCGCCGGCTCGTCCATGCTCGGCGACCTCGACCAGCTGACCATGGAGGAGATGCGCTGGCTGACCGACGTGAACCTCTGGGGCACGGTGTCGATCACCAAGGCCCTGCTGCCGTCGCTCCGTGCCGCGCCGGCCGCCCACATCACGCACCTGGCGAGCGTGTACGCCCTGGCCGCTCCCGCCGGCCGCATCCCGTACGCGCTGGGCAAGTTCGCCGTCCGCGGCTTCTCCGAGGCGCTGCGCCACGAGCTCGAGGGGACGACCGTCTCGGTCGGCGCGGTCTACCCGGCGGGCGTGCGCACCGGCATCATCCTGCACGGGCGGTACGCCGCCGCGATCGACCCCGCGGTGGCCGCCCGCGCCGCCGCCGCGCAGGCCGCG
>NZ_SSDO01000285.1:0-14311 GCF_004794395.1 Microbacterium sp. K41
ACGGGGCCCCGTCGTCGCCGGCGTGATCGGCGCGGTCGCCGTGGTCGCGGCCCTCGCGATCACCCAGGTGTCGGCAGCGCTCGGCTTCGATGACGCGTCGGCGCGCGTCGAGACAGCCGCGCGCGCCGTGGACGCTCAGCGTTCGGAGGTCGATCACCGGTACGCCGCTCTGCTGGAGTCCACGGACGCCGGTCACGTGATCCTCGACACCGGCAGTCCGACTCTGCCGGTGCCGGAGGAATCCTGGTCGGCCCTCACCGCCGCGGTCGCGGACGGCGAGGGGATCGGAGCGGCCGTGGAGGACGCCGTGGCGGCCGATCGACCGCCCGCACGCGACAAACCGGCCTGGTTCTGGGAGCTCTTCGGCACCACCGCCCAGTTGGAGGACGACGAGCGGGCGCTCGTTGAGCTCGACGCGAACCTCGAGCGAGCGTCGGCGGACGCCTCGCGCGGACGGGACGCCGTGGCCGAGAGCGGACTGGCCGTGCTCGCGACGGCAGGGCAGGCGGCGACCGCGTTCGAGGCGGCGCACGTGTCGGCTCGCAACGATGCCGTGATCGCCCTGCGCGACGCCGCGGCCGACGTCGCCGCCGTGACGACCATCGACGACACCGCGGTCGCGGCCTACGTCGCGCTGCAGGATGCGGCGGCCCAGGTCGTCGCCACCGAGGCGGCGGAGTTGAGCGAGAAGGACGGCCCCCTCCGCGGCGCACGCCTCGAGATCGAGGCGTTCGCCCGGTCGCTGGCCCCCGGAGTGCTCCTGGAGTTCGACTGGGCCGCGACCGTCAACGGCGCGGGCGCCAACGGCAGCATGGGCGGCTACACCACGTGGTGGTGGGACGAGCCGGGTCGCGCCGTCATCCAACTGTCGGACTCGGTCGCCCAGCAGTGGCCCGCCGATCGGAGCGAGGCGCTCGTCGCGCACGAGGTGGGACATGCCATCAGCGTCAAGTGCCAGGGCATGTACGACTCCTCCACGCAGGACAGCATCGAGAAGTGGGCGACGGCCTGGGCGATCAGCATGGGCTTCACCGACGACGCGAACGGCGTCTGGGCCTACGGCTACCCACCGCAGAACTACATCGACGCGGCCGCCGGCTGCCGCTGACGGAAACAGAGAACCGCCGCGGATGATCCGTGGCGGTTCTCAGTTCGACTCGGCGTCTGTCCGACTCAGCGGGAGGTCACTGCCCCCGGCGCTCGCGCAGCTGCGTCAGCGCGTCTTCGAGGAGCTGTACGGCCTCCTCGTCGGTGCGACGCTCCTTCACATACGCGAGGTGCGTCTTGTAGGGCTCCGTCTTGGCGACGGCGGGAGGGTTCTCCTTGTCGCGCCCCGCGGGAAGGCCCGACTGCGGGTGGTCGATGATCTCGGGGATCTCCTCCTCGGGCAGACCGGCCGCGAAGTAGCGGACCGTCTCATTGCCGAGGCCGTCCCAGTACGTGACAGCGATGCGGTCGGCGTGGTAGCCGTGGTCCTGCTCGCCCATCGGGCCGGAGCCCACCCGGGTACCGCGGATCGCGTTTCCACCGGTAGCCATCAGATCACCTCGAACTTCGTGATGAGGCCCAGCGCGACGATGGCGACGAACCACGTGAGCGCCAGGACGACGGTGAAGCGGTTGAGGTTCCGCTCCGCGAGACCGGAGGAACCCACCGCGGTGGTCATGCCTCCGCCGAACATGTCGGACAGGCCGCCACCGCGACCCTTGTGCAGGAGGATGAGGAGAGTCAGCAGCACGCTGGTGATACCCAGCACGACCTGCAGGACGAACTCGAGAATTGCCACGAGAAAGAGCCTTTCGCTGGGGCCGGAGCGCCCCCGTAACGGTCAAGTATACGGTGCAGCGGGGCCGCAGCCCCGCCGCACTCACACGCCGACGTGCTTCTCGAAACGGATGATCGCGGCGAACTCGTCGACGACGAGGCTCGCCCCGCCGACCAGGGCGCCGTCCACATCGGGCTCCCGCATGAAGCTGGCGATGTTCGCCGCCTTCACCGATCCGCCGTAAAGGATGCGCGTACGCGCCGCCGCCTCGTCGCCCAGGACCTTCGCGATCACCCCGCGCAGCGCGGCGCACACGTCCTGCGCCTGCTGCGGGGTCGCGGCCTGACCGGAACCGATCGCCCACACGGGCTCGTACGCGACGACGATGTCCGCCGACGGCGAGACGCCCTGCAGCGCCGCCTCCAGCTGACCGGCCGGAACCGCGCTCGCCCCGAACTTCTCCAGGTCCTCCGCGGTCTCGCCCACGCAGATCACCGGCACCAGGCCGTGCTTCAGCGAGGCCTTCACCTTGGCGGCGACGACCTCGTCGGTCTCGTCGTGGTACTCGCGACGCTCGGAGTGACCGATGATGACGTAGGTCGCGTCGAGCTTCGACAGGAACGCGCCGGAGATCTCGCCGGTGTACGCGCCCGAGTCGTGCGCCGACACATCCTGCGCACCGAAGGCGAACGGGATCTTGTCGGCGTCGATCAGCGTCTGCACGCTACGGATGTCGGTGAAGGGCGGGAACACCGCGACCTCCACCGAGCCGTCCTCGTGCTTCGCATCCTTCAACGTCCAGTGCAGCTTCTGCACGAACGCGACCGCCTGCAGGTGGTCGAGGTTCATCTTCCAGTTGCCCGCGATCAGCGGGGTACGGGAGCTCACGCCCATCCGAGGACCTCCAGCCCAGGTAGTTTCTTGCCCTCGAGGAACTCGAGGCTCGCTCCGCCTCCGGTCGAGATGTGACCGAAGCGGTCGTCGGCGAAGCCGAGCTGGCGCACGGCAGCCGCCGAGTCGCCGCCGCCGACCACGCTGAGGCCGTCGACCTCGGTCAACGCCTGCGCCACGGCCTTGGTGCCCGCCGCGAAAGCCGGGAACTCGAACACGCCCATCGGCCCGTTCCAGAACACGGTCTTGGATCCGCGGATCACCTCGGCGAAACGGGCCGCCGTCTCCGGACCGATGTCCAGGCCGATGCCCGACGCTCCGAACGCGGTCTCCTCGATCGCGTCCGCGGCCGCCACCTCGTGCGCCGCGTCTGCCGAGAAGGACGCCGCCACGACCACATCGGTCGGGAGCACCAGTTCGACGCCGCGCTCCTGCGCCTCCGCGATGTAGCCGCGCACCGTGTCGAGCTGATCCTCCTCGAGAAGGCTCGACGCCACCGGGTGGCCCTGCGCCTTGAGGAAGGTGAACAGCATGCCGCCGCCGACCAGGATGCGGTCGACACGCGGCAGCAGGTGCGAGATCACGCCGAGCTTGTCGCTCACCTTGGAGCCGCCGAGCACGACCGCGTACGGCCGCTCCGGGTTCTCGGTGAGGCGGTCGAGCACGTCGAGCTCGGCCGCGATCAGCAGGCCCGCCGCCGAGGGCAGACGCTTCGCGAGCTCATACACGCTCGCCTGCTTGCGGTGCACCACGCCGAAGCCGTCCGAGACCAGCACGTCTCCCAGCTCGGCGAGCTGACCGGCGAACGCCTCGCGCTCCGCCTCGTCCTTCGACGTCTCCCCCGGGTTGAACCGGAGGTTCTCGATCACCACGACCCCGCCGTCCTCCAGGGAGGCGACCGCGTCCTTCGCGGATTCCCCGACGGTGTCGCGCGCGAACGCGACGGGAGCGCCGAGGAGCTCGGACAGACGCTGAGCCACGGGCTCCAGGCTGTACTGCGGGTCGGGGGCACCGTCGGGGCGGCCGAGGTGCGAGCAGACGATCACGCGGGCGCCCGCGTTGATCAGCGTGTTCAGGGTCGGCAACGAGGCCCGAACGCGGCCATCGTCCGTGATGACCCCGTCCCGCAGGGGGACATTGAGATCACAACGGACGATGACGCGCTTGCCCTCGAGCGACCCCAGGGAGTCCAGGGTGCGCAGAGTCATGTGTCTGAGCTTAGAGGCGCTCGGCCACGTACTCGGTCAGGTCGACCAGACGGTTGGAGTAGCCCCACTCGTTGTCGTACCAGCTCGAGACCTTGATCAGGTTGCCGCTGACGTTGGTGAGCGTGGCGTCGAAGATCGACGAGTGCGGGTTGTGCACGATGTCGCTCGACACGATCTGGTCCTCGTTGTACTGCAGGTAGCCCGCGAGACGACCGTCGGCGGCAGCCTTCTTGTAGGCCTCGTTGACCTCCTCGACCGTGAGGTTCTCGCGGTCGGTGATCAGCGTGAGGTCGACGATCGAGCCCGTGGGGACCGGAACGCGGTACGACGAGCCGCTGAGCTTGCCGTTCAGCTCGGGCAGCACGAGACCGATCGCCTTGGCCGCACCGGTCGACGCCGGGGTGATGTTGATCGCGGCGGCGCGTGCACGACGCAGGTCCTTGTGCGGGCCGTCCTGCAGGTTCTGGTCGGCCGTGTAGGCGTGCGCGGTCATCATGAAGCCGCGGTCGATGCCGAAGGCGTCGTTGAAGACCTTCGCCAGCGGCGCGAGGCAGTTCGTGGTGCACGAGGCGTTGGAGATGATGTGGTCCGTCTCCGGGTTGTACGTCTCCTCGTTGACGCCCATCACGATGGTGCGGTCGTCGCCCGTGGCGGGAGCCGAGATGAGGACCTTCTTCGCGCCGGCCTCGATGTGCTTGCGTGCCGCGTCGGCGTTGGTGAAGAAACCGGTCGACTCGATGACGATGTCGACGCCCAGCTCGCCCCACGGAAGGTTGGCGGGGTCGCGCTCAGCGAACGCCTTGATCTCCTTGCCGTCGACGGTGATGCTGTCCTCGTCGTAGCTGATCTGCGCGTCGAGGACGCCGCCGACCGAGTCGTACTTCAGGAGGTGCGCCAGGGTCTTGTTGTCGGTGAGGTCGTTGACCGCGACGATCTCAAGGTCTGCTCCCTGCGCGAGCGCCGCGCGGAAGTAGTTGCGTCCGATGCGGCCGAAGCCGTTGATACCGATCTTGACAGACACTCAGGTCTCCCTGTTTCTCATGCGCCGGAGACCGCTGTCGAAGCGGGCGCCATGCGCGGGTTTTTTGGCTGAGATGGCGCCCCGACGAGCCGTGGGCCCGCCGGGACGCGACCCGGTTACGACAGTACCAGCAGGCCGTTCGTCTGCTTGCGGGCGACCTCGAGGCGCTGGGCGACGTTCTCCCAGTTCGCGATGTTCCATGCGGCCTTGACGTAGTCGGCCTTCACGTTCAGGTAGTCGAGGTAGAACGCGTGCTCCCACATGTCGAGCTGGAACAGCGGGATCGTGCCCTGCGCCGTGTTCGACTGCTGGTCGAACAGCTGCTGGATGATCAGGCGCGAACCGATCGAGTCCCAGCTGAGGACGGCCCAGCCGGACCCCTGGATGCCGGTCGCGGCAGCCGTGAAGTGCGCCTGGAACTTCTCGAACGAGCCGAAGTACTCGTCGATGGCGGCCTTCAGCTCGCCCTCCGGCTGACCGCCGCCGTTGGGCGACAGGTTGGTCCAGAAGATCGAGTGGTTGACGTGACCGCCGAGGTTGAACGCGAGGTCCTTCTCGAGCTTGTTCACGTTCGCCAGGTTGCCGCTCTCGCGGGCCTCGGCCAGCTGCTCGAGCGCGGTGTTCGCGCCGGCGACGTAGGTCGCGTGGTGCTTGTCGTGATGCAGCTCCATGATCTTGCCGCTGATGTGCGGCTCGAGGGCTGCGAAGTCGTACGGGAGGTCGGGGAGGGTGTAGGTCGCCATATCGCTTTCATCCAATCCGCGCCGCGCCCGCGGCGCTTGCCGATCCTCCGCGCCACCGATGTGCGGCGTGGAGCGGACGTCTCTCATCCTAGTGAGGACAACACCGGGTCGGACCGGATCCTTCCTCCCGTTGACGACGGCCCGCCACCCCGGGTAGGGGCGACGGGCCGTCGGAGCAGAGGCGGGTGGATCAGACGTCGAGCCCGGCGGGGACAGCGGCCTCCGTGCCGGGGATGCCCTCCTGCTGGGCGCGCTTGTCTGCCATGGCGAGAAGACGACGGATGCGACCGGCGACCGCGTCCTTGGTGAGGGGCGGGTCGGCGTGGTGGCCGAGCTCGTCGAGGCTGGCGTCCCGGTGCGCGAGGCGCAGCTCGCCGGCGACCCGCAGGTGATCGGGAACCTCGTCGGCGAGGATCTCCAGCGCGCGCTCCACACGGGCGCACGCGGCCACCGCCGCCTGCGCGGAACGCCGCAGGTTCGCGTCGTCGAAGTTGACCAGGCGGTTCACGCCCGCGCGCACCTCGCGACGCTGACGCAGCTCCTCCCACGCCAGCGCGGTACGGTGAGCGCCCATCTCGCTGAGGATCGTACGGATCGCCTCGCCCTCGCGCACCACGACGCGGGGCATGCCGCGGACCTCGCGCGCCTTCGCGGCGACGCCCAGACGGTGTGCGGCGCCCACGAGCGCCATCGCCGCCTCGGACGACGGGCAGGCGACCTCGAGCATCGCCGAACGGCCGGGCTCACTGAGCGATCCGGCGGCCAGGAAGGCCCCACGCCACAGACCGGCGATCTCGGCGCGCGAACCCGTGGTGAGACGGTTCGGCAGGCCGCGGACCGGACGGCGACGCGGGTCGAGCAGGCCGGTCTGGCGGGCGAGGGTCTCCCCCTGCGCGATCACGCGCACGGCCCAGCGGGCGCCGTCGTTCGCGGTGCTCGACTGCACCTGCGCGATCTCCGGGCGCACGCCGTAGATCTCGGCGAGATCCCTGGCGACGCGGCGGGCGAGGGTCTCTGCGTCGACCTCGGCCTCCACGGCCACACGGCCCGCGATGGAGTGCAGTCCACCGGCGAATCGGAGGATGGCTGTCACCTCCGCCACGCGCACCGTCGGGGGTGCATTGCGGATGCTGACGAGCTCAGCCTTGACGTCGGTGGTTAGTGCCACGACACTCCTTCACGTTCACGCGCCGGATCGCGACGCAAACCTCCAGCTTACTCGCCCGGGGGGCTATTCCCTGCCGAGGTCGCGGTGCCGCACGTTCACGGCGACCCCCGGAATCGCGGCGATCCTGCGGGCCAGCTCCTCGGACATCGCGACCGAGCGGTGCTTGCCGCCCGTGCATCCGATCGCGATCGTCGAGTGGCTCTTGTTCTCCCGCTGATACCCCTCGAGCACCGGCACGAGCGCCTTCGCATACGAATCGAGGAAGTCGGTCGCACCCTCGCGGGACAGCACGTACTCACGAACCGTCTCATCCTGCCCGGTGAGGCCGCGCAGCTCCTCGTTCCAGTACGGATTCGGGAGGAAACGCATGTCGGCGACCAGGTCGACGTCGGTGGGCAGCCCGTACTTGAAGCCGAAGCTGAGCAGCGTCACCCGATGCCGCGCCTCCCCCTCCTCCGAGAAGATGTCGGAGACCTGCGTCGCGAGCTGGTGGATGTTCAGCGCCGAGGTGTCGATCACCAGGTCGGCGGCCTCGCGGATGGGGGCCAGACGCGTCCGCTCCGTGCGGATGCCGTCGAGCAGAGTGCCATCGCCCTGCAGGGGGTGCGGGCGGCGCACCGACTCGAAGCGACGCACCAGGACGTCGTCGGAGGCGTCGAGGAACAGCACCCGGATCTCGCCGCGCGTGCGCAGCAGTCGCGCGACACCCGGGAAATCGTCGAAGAGGTTGCGGCCGCGCACGTCGACCACGGCGGCGACCTTGGGCAGCGAATCGCCACCCATGCCGGTCAGGTCGAGCAGCGGCCGGAGGATCTGCGGAGGCAGGTTGTCGACGACATACCAGCCGAGATCCTCCAGTGCGTTCGCCGCCGTCGTCCGGCCTGCGCCGGACATCCCAGTGACGATGAGGAACTCGCCCTTCTCCCCGTCAGTCATCGCTCCCTGCTCCTTCTCCCCCTCGGTCTCCCAGCCTAGCGAGTGGACAGGTGCGAATGGATGGTCTGAGCGAGCACCGGACCGATCCCCTGTACCTCCTGGATCTGCGACGGGTCGGCGGCGCGGAGGGCCGTGACCGAGCCGAAGTGCTTGAGCAGCACCTTGATGCGAGAGGCGCCGAGCCCCGGAACCTCGGCGAGCACGCTGCCGATGTCTTTCTTGCGCCTCTTGCGCTGGTGCGTGATCGCGAAGCGGTGGGCTTCGTCTCGCAGTCGCTGGAGAAGGTAGAGGGCCTCGCTGGTGCGGGGCAGGATCACGGGGAAGTCGTCTCCCGGCAGCCACACCTCTTCGAGACGCTTGGCGATGCCGCACACGGCGATCTCCGTGTGCCCCGCGTCGTGGAGCGCGCGCGCGGCGGCCTCCACCTGCGGCTTCCCTCCGTCGACGAGGAGCAGCTGCGGCGGATACGCGAACCGCGGCTTGCGCCGTGCGGTCGCCTCGCCCAGGTCCTCCCCCACGACCTCGTCTGTGGTCGGGTCGAGGACCTCCTGCTCCTCCTCCGGCCGATCCAGGTGTGCGAGCCTGCGGCGCAGAACCTGGTACATCGAGTCGGTGTCGTCGGTCGTCTCGGCGATGTTGAACGACCGGTACTGGTCCTTGCGCGGAAGGCCGTCCTCGAACACGACCATCGAGGCGACCACGTTGGTGCCGCCGAGGTGCGAGATGTCGAAGCACTCGATGCGCAGCGGCGCCTCCTCCATGCCCAGCGCCTCCTGAAGATCGGTCAGCGCCTGGGTGCGCGCCACGTAGTCGCTCGTCCGGCGGGTCTTGTGCCGGATCAGCGCCTGCTGCGCGTTCAGCGTCGCGGTGCGCATCAGGTCGGCACGCTGACCCCGATGTGCGACCGCGATCTCGACCTTCTTGCCACGGCGTTCGCGCAGCCACTGCTCCAGCTCGGTCGCGTCGTCGGGGAGCGTCGGGACGAGGATCCGTCGCGGAACGTCCTGCGCGTCGCCGTACGCCTGCTGAAGCACCTGGTCGACGAGCTCGGCGCCCGTGATGTCGATCTCCTTCTCGATCGTGAGAGCACGGACACCGCGCACGCGGCCGCCGCGGATCACGAAGTGCTGCACGGCGGCGGCGAGCTCGTCTTCCGCGATGCCGAACAGGTCGGCGTCCTCATCGGCCGGCAGCACCAGGGCGCTCTTGCCGAGCACGGCCTCGATCGCGGACAGCTTGTCCCGGTACTTCGCGGCGGCTTCGTAGTCCATCGCGGCGGACGCGGCGAGCATGCGCTTCGTGAGCTCGCGGGTGAAGCGCTCGTCTCCGCCCGCCATGAACGCGATGAAGTCGTCGACCATCGCCCGGTGCTCCTCGATGGACACCGTCATCGAGCACGGCCCGCCGCACTTGCCGATCTGCCCGGGGAAGCACGGGCGCCCGGTCTGCATCGCCCTCTTGTAGCTCGCATCGCTGCAGGTGCGGATCGGGAAGGCCCTGATCATCAGGTCGATGGTCTCGTGCACCGCCCACACCTTGGGATACGGACCGAAGTACCGCGCCCCGGGGATCTTCCTGTTCCGGGTGACGATCACGCGGGGCGCCTCATCGGCGAGGGTGACCGCCATGAAGGGGTACGACTTGTCGTCGCGGTAGCGCACGTTGAACGGCGGATCGTACTCCTTGATCCACATGTACTCGAGCTGCAGCGAGTCGACGTCGGTGGGAACGACCGTCCACTCCACCGACGCAGCGGTCGTGACCATGCGCCGGGTGCGCTCGTGCAGCGTGCGCAGCGGGGCGAAGTAGTTCGACAGCCGCTGGCGCAGGTTCTTCGCCTTGCCGACGTAGAGCACCCGTCCGTTGGCGTCGCGGAACCGGTACACGCCGGGGTCGGTCGGGATCTCCCCCGTCCGTGGCTTGTACGGGAGCACGTCGGCCATCAGCTGGCCTTCCGCGCGGCGCGCCCCTCACCCAGGATCTCGGCGAGGAACTGCCCGGTGTGGCTCTCCTCGACGCGGGCGATCTGCTCCGGCGTACCGGTCGCGATGATCTGCCCGCCACCCGAACCGCCCTCCGGTCCGAGGTCGATCACCCAGTCCGCCGACTTGATCACGTCGAGGTTGTGCTCGATCACGATCACGGTGTTGCCCTTGTCGACGAGGCCGTTGAGCACCTCGAGGAGCTTTCGGACGTCTTCGAAGTGCAGACCCGTGGTCGGCTCGTCGAGCACGTAGATGCTGCGGCCGTTGCTGCGACGCTGGAGCTCCGTGGCGAGCTTGACGCGCTGCGCCTCGCCGCCCGAGAGCGTCGTGGCCGACTGCCCCAGCCGCACGTAGCCGAGCCCGACGTCGACGAGCGTCTTCATGTAGCGGTGGATCGCCTGGATCGGCTCGAAGAACTCCGCGGCCTCCTCGATCGGCATCTCCAGCACCTCGGCGATGTTCTTGCCCTTGTAGTGCACCGCGAGCGTGTCGCGGTTGTACCGCTTGCCGTGGCAGACCTCGCAGTCGACGTAGACGTCGGGCAGGAAGTTCATCTCGATCTTGATGGTGCCGTCGCCCGAGCACGCCTCGCAGCGGCCGCCCTTGACGTTGAAGCTGAAGCGACCGGGCTGATAGCCCCGCACCTTCGCCTCCGGCGTCTCGCTGAACAGGGTGCGGATGCGGTCGAACACGCCGGTGTACGTGGCCGGGTTCGAGCGCGGGGTGCGGCCAATCGGCGCCTGGTCGACGTGCACGACCTTGTCGAGGTTGTCGAGGCCGGTCACCCTGGTGTGCTTGCCCGGAACGGTCCGCGCACCGTTCAGTCGCGAAGCGAGCACCTGGTACAGGATGTCGTTCACGAGGGACGACTTGCCCGAGCCGCTGACGCCGGTGACGGCCGTGAGCACGCCCAGCGGGAAGTCCGCCGTGACGTTGCGCAGGTTGTTCGCCCGCGCGCCGACCACGCTCAGCATGCGCTTCTTGTCGATCTTGCGACGCTTCGACGGCATCGGGATCGCCCGGCGCCCGGACAGGTAGTCGCCGGTCATCGAATCGCTGTCGCCGAGGAGCGCGCTGTACGGCCCCGAGTGCACGACGGTGCCGCCGTTCACTCCGGCGCCGGGACCGATGTCGACCACCCAGTCCGCCGCCTCGATGGTCTCTTCGTCGTGCTCCACCACGATGAGCGTGTTGCCCAGGTCGCGCAGCGTGAGCAGGGTCTCGATCAGCCGGCGGTTGTCGCGCTGGTGCAGGCCGATCGACGGCTCGTCGAGCACGTAGAGCACGCCCGTCAGGCCGGAGCCGATCTGCGTGGCGAGCCGGATGCGCTGCGCCTCGCCACCGGACAGTGACCCCGCCGAACGGCTGAGGTTGAGGTACGACAGCCCCACCTGGAGGAGGAAGTCGAGGCGCAGGCGGATCTCGCGCAGCACCTGGGCGGCGATCTTCGCCTCCCGCTCCGTGAGGTGCAGCTTCTCCATGAAGCCCCGCGCGTCGGCGAGGCTCAGGTGCGACACCTCGGCGATCGAGTGGCCGTGCACCTGCACCGCGAGCACCTCGGGCTTGAGGCGGTCGCCGTTGCACACGGGGCACGGCACCTCGCGGAGGTACTCGCCCCAGCGGTTGCGCTGCGTGTCGGACTCGGCCTGGAGGTACTGCCGCTCGATGTAGGGCACGACGCCCTCGAACCCGGACGCATACCGCATCTCCCGGCCGTAGCGGTTCTTCCACTTGACCGTGACCTTGTAGTTCTCGCCGCGGAGCACGGCCTCCTTGACGTCGGAGTGCAGCTCGCGCCACGGCGTGTCGAGCGAGAAGTCGAGGTCGCGCGCCAGCCCCTCGAGCAGGCGCTCGTAGTACTGGAAGAGACCCTTGCCCTGCGTGGTCCAGGGGATGATGACGCCCTCGCGGATCGAGAGGTCTTCGTCGCCGAGCATCAGCTCGACGTCCACCGACATGCGCGTGCCCAGCCCGGAGCACGCGGGGCAGGCGCCGAACGGTGCGTTGAAGGAGAACGTGCGCGGCTCGATCTCGGTGAGGGTGAGGGCGTGGCCGTTCGGGCAGGCGAGCTTCTCGGAGAAGGTCTGCCAGGCGTCGTCGCCCTCGCCGTCGACGTAGTTGATCTGCACGACGCCACCCGCAAGTCCCAGGGCCGTCTCCACCGAGTCGGTGACCCGGCCCAGGATGTCGGGCGACGCCACCAGGCGGTCCACGACCACCGCGATGTCGTGCTTGTAGCTCTTCTTCAGCGTGGGCGGCTCGGCCAGCTGGATGAGGTCGCCGTCGACGATCGCGCGGGAGTAGCCCTTGGCGCCGAGCTCGCGGAAGAGGTCGACGAACTCGCCCTTCTTCTGCGACACGATGGGGGCGACGACCTGGTACCGGGTGCGCTCGGGCAGCTCCATGAGCTGGTCGGCGATCTGCTGCACCGTCTGACGCTGGATCTTCTCGCCGCACTCGGGACAGTGCGGCACGCCGATACGCGCCCACAGCAGGCGCATGTAGTCGTAGATCTCGGTGATGGTGCCCACGGTCGACCGCGGGTTGCGGTTGGTCGACTTCTGGTCGATCGACACCGCGGGGCTCAGGCCCTCGATGAAATCGACGTCCGGCCGATCCACCTGGCCGAGGAACTGCCGCGCATAGGCGCTCAGCGATTCGACGTAGCGGCGCTGCCCCTCGGCGAAGATCGTGTCGAACGCCAGACTCGACTTCCCCGACCCGGACAGGCCGGTGAACACGACGAGGGAGTCGCGCGGGATGTCGATGTCGACGTTCTGGAGGTTGTGGACGCGGGCACCGCGGACACTGAGTTTTCCGGGGGAGGCAACGGGGACGATGGGCACCGAACAAGTCTACGAGGGGCCACGGACATCGGCTCCGCTAGGGGCGATCCCCTCCCGTCGACGGGGCCGCAACAGCCCGCGGGACGGGGCCGCTCTCCCGCCGCAGGACCAGCCATGCGACGACCACGACGACCAGGAGGAGTGACGCCGCCGCGGGCGCGAGCCAGGCCGCCCCGCGCTCGACCTGCCCCGGCGACACCGCCCAGACGCCGAGCGCGATCGACTGGGCCACCAGCTGGATCACGACGAACCGCACCGCCGTCGGCCGGAGCGACCTCAGCGTGAGGCGAGCGGCCGCGGGCACCGTGAGGCTGAGCGCGGCGAGGATGTGGATCGCATGGACGAGCACGAGAGCGACCGCCGTCCGTTCCGGCGCCGGCTCGGACAGCAGCAGCCCGAACGGCAGGCAGGCCGCCCCCACCCATGTTGCGAGCGACCGCGGCAGCACGGCCCCCACGAGAGCCGCGACCACCGCCACACCCCGCCAGAACGGCGTGGGGTGCAGCACCAGCACGCCGAGCAGCACCAGAGTCACGGTCAGGACGCGCAGCGTCACCCCGGGCACCCAGGCGCCCACGTCGAACCCTCGTGTGCGAGCGGTCACCGCGCCACCCTCCGGCTCCGCTGCTGGCGCACCGCCGCCACCCGCAACGCCACGTCGACGCCGTCGTCTGCCCAGGCCACCACCTCGACCCCCGCGCGCCGGAGCTCGGCGAGGATGTCGGCGCGCTCGGCCAGCAGCGTGCGCAGGGCGATGCGCTGCTCCCTGGTGAGCCGTGCGCCGTCGAGCTGCGGCAGCACATCGATCGCGACGACGGCGTGACCGGCGGCCCGCCACTGCGTCGCGAGTCGCGCAGCCACCCCGTCGGCGAAGGTCGAGAGCACGAACACGATCGAGCCCGTCGGTACGACAGGCGAGCGCCGGTAGGACGAGTCGGCACTCGGACCCGTGGCGGCGACGGCGGCGCGCAGCCGCGCGAGGTGCCGGGCTCCCCCGCCGATCGGCACGCTGCGTCCGCCCGGCGAGAGCGCGTGGAACGCGACCCGATCCCCGGCTCCGACCGCGGCGGTCGCCACGGACAGAGCCGCCTCGCGCGCGAGGTCGAGCGAGGTGACACCCGTGCGGTCCGGGTCGTCGGTCCCCCACGCGGCCACCACCGATCCGAGGTCCTCCGCCGTGTCCATCGCGATCACCACCGAGGAGTCGCTCAGCGCGTTCACCCGCCGGACCAGCAGGTCGCCGGGGCGTCGGGCGGCACGAGCCGTCGCGCGCCAATCCACCCTCCGCACCTCATCCCCGGGGACGAACGGGTGGATGTCGTGGAAGTCGCCGCCCTGACCCGCGCGACGCCCCTCGTGCGAGCCGTTCAGCCCCGTGAGGCGCGGAGCCACCGGCAGCCGATCGATCCTCCTCGTCTTCGGGGCGGCGTTCCATCCGATCGCCGTGCGCGGTCCGCGGTCGGAGACCCAGGCGCCGTCGATCGCGGTGCCCCGGGCGATCAGCCCCATCAGCTCGACCGGCCCCGAATGCGACAGCCGCGTCCGAGCGGACAGCACCGCCGTGCCCGGCCGCACCTCCGCGAGCGCGGTGCGACGCCCCCGCCCCTCGACCGCGAGCTGCACGTGCTCGGCGTCGAGGTCGACGTCCGCGGTGACGCGCACCACGGCGTCCTCCCCCGCGTCGGGCGCAGCGTGCAGGGCGACCCGCAGCTCCCCGTCGCGCGGACGGCGCAGCAGCGCCCACACCG
>NZ_SSDO01000286.1:0-4796 GCF_004794395.1 Microbacterium sp. K41
CGCGCTCGGGGTGCGCTGGAGTCCGCAGCAGCTGCGCGCCGCCGCGGCCCCCCGCCCCTGAACCCGCCCGCGCGGCTACTTCACGCTGCCCGCGGTGAGGCCGCCGACCAGGCGCTTCTCGATCAGCATGAACAGGATGATCACCGGCAGGATCGCGACGATCGAGACGCCGAACACGTACTGCCAGCTGGTCTCGTACTGACCCACGAACTTCGTCAGCGCCACCGACAGCGGCTGGTTCTTGTCGGTCGACAGGATCACGAGCGACGCGGCGAACTCGTTCCAGCAGGCCACGAAGGTGAACACGATCGCGGTGACGATGCCCGGCCACACGAGCGGCAGGTTGATGCGGAAGAGCACCGTCAGGCGTCCTGCGCCGTCGATCTGTGCCGCCTCATCGACCTCCTTGGGGATGCCCGCGAAGAAGGAGTGCATGATCCACACCGCGAACGACAGGTTGAACGCGGCGTTGATGAAGATCATCGCGGCCCACGTGTCGCCGAGGCCGAGCGTGGTGAACTGC
Organism: Microbacterium sp. K41; assembly: GCF_004794395.1. Lineage (NCBI taxonomy): Bacteria > Bacillati > Actinomycetota > Actinomycetes > Micrococcales > Microbacteriaceae > Microbacterium > Microbacterium sp. K41. The sequence goes on from NZ_SSDO01000286.1 coordinate 524, forward strand.
CGGAACAGACCCGACGTGAGCACCGCCGGCTGCAGCATCTGCGTGACGATCACGAGGAACAGGAACACCATGCGGCCGGGGAACGTGAACCGCGCCGTGTAGTACGCGGCCGGGAGCGACACCAGCAGCACGAGCAGCGTCGCGAACACCGAGATGACGATCGTCGACACCAGGTTGTACGGCAGCGGCGTCTCGGGCGTCGACCACATCGTGAGGTAGTTCTCCCAGTGCCACTCGGTCGGGAGGTAGGTCGGGTCGACCGAGCGGATCTGCGCCTTGGTCTTCACCGAGCCGAAGAACATCACGAGGTACGGCAGCACGAAGATCGCCAGCACGAGGAACCCCGCGGCCGTGCGCAGGACCACGCGCGGCAGCGACACCTGGTCGGCGGTGTAGCGGCGCCGACGGCCGGGGATCGGCGGGGTGCGGCGACCACGGGATTCGGCGGTGGTCACGAGGGCGGTCTCGGTCACGGTCACGATCAGACCTCCTTCATGGGCTTGACGATCTTCACGTACGCCGCGACGATCACGATCACGATGAGGAAGGCGACGACGGACAGGGCGCTGGCGACGTCGACCTTCTTCTGCAGCTCGATGTACTTGAAGATCAGGGTCATGATCGTGTCGGCGCCGTAGCCGGGGATCGACCCGGTCATCACCTTGAGGATCGGCAGCGAGTTGAACACGTTGATGATGTTGATGAGGATCGCCACGGCGAGGGCGCTGCGCAGCTGCGGCAGCACGATCGACCAGTAGGTGCGGGCGGGACCGGCGCCGTCCATCTTCGCGGCCTCGATCGCGTCGGCGGGCACGGCCTGCAACCCGGCGAGGATCGTGTACGTGGTGAACGGCAGCGACACGAACACGGCGATCACGATCGACCAGGTGAACGCGGTCGCGGGGTTCTTCGTCCACCCGTAGCCGACCGCGTCGTCGGAGAGCCCGATGTCGTAGAGGAACTTGTTGAAGATGCCGAAGTACGGCTCGAGGCTGTAGTAGAACACCATGGTCGTCATCACGACCGAGGCCGCCCACGGCACGATGACGGCCATGCGCACGAGCTGGCGCCCGGGGAACGCCTTGTTGAGGATCTGCGCGAGCCCGAGCGAGATCACCACGGTGAGCGCGACCACCGACACGACCCACACGATCGTGCGGAAGAAGATGGGCCAGAACTCCGCGAACGTGAACACGGTGACGAAGTTGTCGAAGCCGACCGAGCCCTTGTCGAGCCCGGAGAGGGAGATGTCGCGCGTCGAGTTGAAGAACATGACGCCGGCGGGGAACAGCACCACGCCGATGATGAGCACCAGTGCCGGTGCGATCCAGGGCAGCGCCTGGAGGAGGTCCCGTCCGCCGGGGCGACCGCGACCGGCGGCCCCGGCGTCGGGGGTGCGGGGGCGGCCGGTCGCCGCCCCCGCGAGGTTCGAGGATTCTGTGGTCTGGCTCATGGGATACCCGAACCTCTCCGTTCTGCGGGTCAGCCCGCGTCGACCTGCGCCTGGATCTCGGTCAGCACGTCCTGTGCCGGCTTCGACTGGAGCTGACCGAACAGCGACTTGAACGCACCGTCGGCGGCCGACCACTTCGGGTTCGTCGACGGGTAGAACTGCGCGTCGGGCAGCACGTCGAGGAACGGCTTGAGCGCCTCCTCGCCGGACAGCTTCTCGGCGCCGGACTTGGTGACGGGCAGGAAGCCCTCGGCCTGCACCCACGGCACGTACACGTCGGGGGCGTAGTAGTAGTCGAAGAACTTGGTGATCGCGTCCTTCTTGTCGTCGTCGTTCTGGAACGCCATCAGCTGGTCCATGACGCCGAGCGTGAACGGCGAGCCGTCCTTGGTCGGGATCGGGACGATCGAGTAGTCCAGCTCGGGGTTGCTGTCGGCGATCTGCCCGACCGTGGGCGGCAGGCCGACCTGCATGCCGATCTTGCCCTGGATGAAGATGTCCATCAGCGGGGAGCGCTGCGTGGAGCCCGGGTCGGCCTGGGTCGCACCGGCGTCGATCATCTTCTTGATCTGCTCGGCACCGACGAGGTTCTCGGGGGTGTCGATCGTGATCTCGGACGCGTCACCGAACGAGCCGCCGCCGCCCCACAGCCACACGGCCGCCTCGGCCTGTGCCTCTTCCGAGCCGAGGGGCATGCCGTATCCGGCGACCCCGCCGCCGAGCGCGGAGACCTTGGTGGCCGCGTCGAGCAGCTCGTCCCAGTTGGTGGGCGCCTCGACGCCCGCCTGCTGCAGCAGGGTGTTGTTGACGAAGAGGGCGCGCGCGGAGGCGATGAGCGGCAGGGCGTAGGCCGTGCCGTCGATCTCGGCGTTCTTGATGAAGGAGTCCTGGAAGTCGGAGTAGACCTCGTCCGACACGACGTCCTTGACCGGGTAGAGCAGCTCGTCGCCGACGAACCCGGCGAACGGCCCGCCGTTGTAGATGTCGGGAGCCTCGCCCGCCTGGATCTTGGTGGAGATGACCTTCTCGAGGTTGTCCCACGACTGCACTTCGAGCTTCACGTCGATGTCGGGGTTCTCCTTCTCGAACCCGTCGATCACGTCTTCCCACAGCCCCTTCGTCGCGTCGGAGTAGCTGGGGACGAGCAGGTCGAGCGTGGTCTTGCCGTCGGCGTCCCCGCCGCTGTCGCCGCCCGAACCGCCGAATCCGCACGAGGCGAGCGACAGCGTGGCGACGGCCGCGACGGCAGCCGCCCCGAACCGCAGTGACTTCTTCATGGGCATTGCATTCCTCACTGTGTGTGCCGTGGTCGGTGGGCGGGCGAGCCGCCGTCCGACGGAGCGGGGGTGGTGCACAGTCGCAGAACACTCTTCACGCGACGGTGCGTGGTGATCGATCGCGGTGAGGGCGACCTCTCGGGTCAAGCCGAAGCTTGGGTGGAACGTACAGATTATTTGTCAGGCAAACAAACAAAATCAAGCATTCGCCCGATCTTGCTCGATGGTGGTGACATACTATGATCGAAACGCACCCGAAAGAATCACAAATACGCAACTACTCGTCTGAAAGGGTCGACCGATGACCGAAAACCTGCCCGGCGCGCACATGCGCGAAGAACTCCTCTCGCAGCCGGAGATGTGGCAGCGCGCCGCCGATCTCACCGCCGAGCAGGGGCGGCTGCCCGCCCGCGGGGCCAGGGTCGCGGTCGTCGGATGCGGCACCTCCTGGTTCATGGCGCAGTCCTACGCCGCGCTGCGCGAGTCCACGGGACACGGGGAGACCGACGCGTTCGCGGCCTCCGAGGCCTTCGTCGACCGCGGCTACGACGCCATCGTCGCCCTCACGCGGTCCGGCACCACGAGCGAGGTCCTCGACCTGGTCGAGCGCGTGCGCGGACGCGTGCGCACGGTGGGCGTGATCGGCGACCCCGACTCCCCGCTGGTCTCGCTCGTCGACGACGCCGTGCTGCTGCCGTTCGCCGACGAGCAGTCGGTCGTGCAGACCCGCTTCGCCACCACGGCCCTCGCCCTCTTCCGCGCCTCGCTCGGGGAAGACCTGAGCGGGGCGATCGCCGACGCGACCGCCGTGCTCGCCGAGCCCGAGGTCGACGCCGAGCTGCGTAACGCGGAGCAGTACACGTTCCTCGGACGGGGCTGGACCATCGGGCTCGCGCACGAGGCCGCCCTCAAGCTGCGCGAGTCGTCGCAGTCGTGGACCGAGGCCTACCCGTCGATGGACTACCGCCACGGCCCGATCGCGATCGCCGCCCCCGGCCGCGTCACCTGGCAGTTCGGCGACGCCCCCGACGGGCTCGCCGACGAGGTGCGTGCCACGGGCGCCCGCTTCGAGCACCGCGCCATCGACCCCCTCGCCGACCTCGTGCGCCTGCACCGCACGGCCCTCGACCGTGCCCTCGCGCGGGGACTCGACCCCGATCAGCCGCGCAACCTCACGCGATCCGTCATCCTGGATGCATGACCCGCGCACGCACCGGAGCCGAACGATGACCCCGATCGACGGAGCGGACGCGATCCCCGACGTCGAGAAGGACGCCTCCGGCGAGACCCTCGCCGCGGTGCGCTCGCTCGGCCCCGGTGCCCCGGCGCTCGCGTTCGACGTGGGCGGCACCGACATCAAGTCGGCCCTCTTCGACGCCGACGGCACGGCGCTCGGGCTGCGGCGCACCCCGACGCCCGTCGTCGCCGGCGACCGCACGCACGCGATCCTCGACCGGCTGGACGCGCTCGCCGCCGAGCTCCGCGACGCACACCCCGAGGTCGTGCCGCAGGCGGTCGGCCTCGTGGTGCCCGGCATCGTCGA
>NZ_SSDO01000287.1:0-5168 GCF_004794395.1 Microbacterium sp. K41
CGGCGCCCACGCCCCCGGCCTGATCGCCGACGCCGCCGCGGTCGCGGGCGGCGACTGGTGGTTCGGCAACCTGCACAAGTGGCCCTGCGCCCCCCGCGGCTCGGCCCTGCTCGTCACGGCAGCACCCGACCGCGACGAGCTGTGGCCGCTGATCGACTCGTGGGCCGCCCGCGAGCCCTACCCCGGGCGCTTCGACACCCAGGGCACGATCGACGCCACGACGTACCTGGCCACCCCCACCGCGATCGAGTTCATCGAGGCCGAGTTCGGGTGGGAGCACGCCCGCGCCGCGATGGCCGAGCGCGCCGACGCCGGGGCCGAGCTGATCGCCGAGGCGCTGCGCCCGTACGGCGACGAGGACCCGCTCACCCCGCTGCCCTCCCCCGTGCCGTCCATGCGCCTGATCCGCCTGCCGCTCGGGCTCGGCGCGACGCGCGAGGAGGCCGACGCGCTGCGCATGGACCTGCTCGACGAGGTCGGCGTGGAGACCGCCTTCACGAGCTTCCGCGGGGTCGGCTACTTCCGCCTCTCCGCGCACCTCTACACCGAGGCCTCCGACGTCGAGGCGTTCGTCGAGCGCTGCATCCCCGCGATCCTGCGCCGCGCCGGCATCCGCCCCGCCGACACCCTCATCCTCCCCTGACCACCCGCACGACCCGACCCACCCGAAACACACCCACCCATCCCCCACCGAGAGGCACATCGTGAAGAACAAGATCTTGACGACCGCAGCGGGAGTCGGCACCGTCGCCGTCCTCGCACTCACCGGCTGCTCCGGAGGCTCCGGCTCGTCCGGCGGCGACGGAGACGTCACCCTCCAGATGGTCGAGAGCCTGACGAACCCGGCGCGCACCGAGCTCATCCGCGGGCTCCTCGACGAGTTCGAGAAGGAGAACCCCGACATCACGGTGAACCTGGTCTCGCCGCCCACCGAGCAGGCCGACCAGAAGATCCAGCAGATGCTCCAGTCCGGCAAGGGCGTCGACGTGCTCGAGGTGCGCGACATCACGGTCGGTCCGTTCGCCAACAACGGCTGGCTGTACGACCTCGGCCCCGACCTGAAGAAGTGGGACGGCTGGGACGCGCTGACCGACAACGCCAAGTCCGCCGGCGTCGCCGAGGACGGCAAGAGCTACTTCGTCCCGTACGGCTTCTACGGCCTGTCGCTGTTCTACCGCACCGACCTCGTGGAGGAGGCGGGCTTCGACGGTCCCCCGCACAGCTGGAAGGACCTGCTGGAGCAGGCGTCCGCGATCCAGGATCCGTCGAACAACATCTACGGCTACGCGTTCCGCGGCGGCCAGAACGCCAACAGCAACGTGGTCGCCGCGATCGAGGCGTACACGATCGACGGGCTCGACACGGAGGACGCATTCCTCATGGAGGACGGCTCGACGATCTTCGCCGCTCCCGAGGCGCAGGATGCGGTCGACGACTACTTCGACCTGTTCAAGAAAGCCTCGCCGCCGTCCGCCGTCTCCTGGGGCTACCCCGAGATGGTCGCCGGCTTCACGAACGGCACCACGGCCTTCCTGCTGCAGGACCCCGAGGTGATCGCGACCGTGCAGGACTCCTCGCTCACCGAAGACCAGTGGGACACCGCTCCGCTGCTCGTCGGACCGTCGGGCAAGGCCGCGCAACCGCTCGCCGTCGCCGGCTGGGGTGTCGCGAAGAACAGCGAGCACACCGAGGCGGCGGTGAAGCTGGTCGAGTTCCTGTCGTCGGCCGAGCCCGCGACCGAGTTCGCCCAGGCCAACAGCCTCGTGCCGATCATCGCCGCCGCGGCCGACGACGAGTTCTACTCCACGGGCCCCTGGACCAGCTACGTCACCATGACCGAGGACCCGGACACCTACGTCAACGTGCGCCAGCCGCGCGGCGTGAGCTGGTGGACCGAGTGGATCCAGAAGTCCGACCAGGACGTGCAGAGCGTGCTGCTCGGCACCATGTCGACGAAGGACCTGCTCGCCTCGTGGGATGCGTTCTGGACCGAGAAGTACGCCGCGGAGAAGGGCTGACCCGTGGCCCGCACCATCCGTGAAGGGGGCTCCGTCGGCACTGCCGGCGGGGCCTCCCCGGCACGCGGACGGCGTCGGCCGTTCCGCGGCCGTCACGCCCTGACGCTGCTGGCGTTCCTCGCCCCGGCGATCGTGTTCGTCTGCTGGTTCACCTACTGGCCCATGCTGCAGGGCGCCCGCATGGCGTTCCACGACTGGAACCTGTGGGACCTCACGTCGACCCCGTTCGTCGGCTTCGACAACTTCCTCGCCGTGTTCCGCGACCCGGCGTTCCCGACCGTGGCGTGGAACTCCGTGCTGTGGGTGGTCGGCTCGCTCGTGCCCCAGCTCGTCATCGGCTTCCTCATCGCGCTGGCCCTGCGCAAGCGGTTCCGCTTCCGCGGGCTCTACCAGGCGCTGGTGTTCTTCCCGTGGGCGGTGTCGGGCTTCCTCATCGGCATGCTGTTCCGCTGGATGTTCAACGCCGAGTTCGGCGTGGTCAACGACCTGCTCATGAAGGCCGGCCTCATCGACGCCCCGCTGCCCTGGCTGGCCGACCCGAAGCTGGCGATGTTCGCCGTCATCGTCGCGAACATCTGGTACGGCGTGACCTTCTTCGCGATCATGATCCTCGCGGCACTCCAGTCGGTGCCCGACGAGATGCTGGAGGCGGCGAGCCTCGACGGCGCCGGCAAGGTGCGGCAGCTGTTCTCGATCATCATCCCGTACATCTCGATGACGCTGCTGCTGACGATCCTGCTGCGCGTGATCTGGATCTTCAACTTCCCCGACATCATCTACGCGATGACGAACGGCGGCCCGGCCAACCAGACCCACATCATCACGACCTGGATGATCAACTACACGCAGCAGGGCAACTACGGCATCGCGAGCGCCATCGGGCTCATCGTCGTGGCGTTCCTCATGGTGTTCTGCGCCTTCTACCTGATGGCGATGCGGAGGGTGCAGCGATGACCATCACCTCGACCACCCGGACCGGTTCCTCGATCACCGAGACCCGTCGGATCACGGTGCCCGACCCGAAGGCCGCTCCGCGACCGAGGCCGCGGGTGACCGTCGGCGGTGTCGTGCGCGTGGTCGGGCTGGCCCTGTGGCTCCTGATCACGCTGTTCCCGCTGTACTGGATCACGCTCACCGCGTTCAAGTCGCCGGGGACCATCAACCGCTTCCCGATCGAGTACTGGCCGAGCGAGCCCTCGTTCGACAACTTCACGAGCCTGTTCGAGAAGAGCTCGTTCGGGGTTTTCCTGGCCAACTCGGCGATCGTGGCGGTGTCGGCCGGAGCCGTCGCGACGCTCATCGCCCTGCTCAGCGCCTACGTGCTCGCGCGCTTCGAGTTCCGCGGCAAGGGGGCGATCCTCATCGCGTTCCTGCTGACGCAGATGATCCCCGCGTTCATCGCCCTCGGCCCGCTGTACTCGATGATGACCGACCTGGGCCTCGTCGACACCAAGCCCGGACTCATCCTCGTCTACATCGCGATCTGCATCCCGTTCTCCACCGTGATGCTGCGCGGCTTCTTCGAGAACGTGCCCGACGCGCTGGAGGAGGCGGCGATGATCGACGGCTGCTCGCGCCTGGGAGCCCTGTTCCGGGTGCTGGTGCCGGTCATGACGCCCGGCATCATCGCGGCGTTCATCTTCAACTTCGTCAACTGCTGGAACGAGCTGTTCCTGTCGGTCGTGCTGATGAACACCGACGCGAACCGCACCGTCCCCTCGGCGCTGAACGGCTTCATCTCGACGTTCAACATCGACTGGGGCTCCATGAGCGCCGCGGCCGTGCTGACGATCCTGCCGACCATGGTGATGTTCGCCCTCGCCAGCCGCTGGATCGTGCAGGGCCTGACCGCCGGTGCCGTGAAGGAGTAAACCGCGCGCGGACGAAGGCCCCCTCTCGCCCGTCGCGGGAGGGGGCCTTCGCCTGCCCCGGTCAGACCAGGCGGGACTTCGGGGACACGGAGTACGTGTGCTCGGCGTCGCGGTTCACCGTGTCGCCCAGGGCCTCGTCGATCGCGGACAGCGTGTCGGCGTCGAGCGTCACGCCCGAGGCCTTGACGGTGTCGGCGAGCTGCTCGGGCCGGGAGGCGCCCACCAGGGCCGCCGCCACGTTGGGGTTCTGCAGCACCCACGCGATCGCGAGCTGCGGCATCGTGAGCCCCGCCTGCTCGGCGATCGGCTTGAGACGCTGCACCGCGGTGAGGATGTCGTCCTGCAGGAAGCTCTGGATGAACCCGGCCCCGGAGTTCTGATCGGTCGCGCGCGAGCCCTCCGGCACCGGCTGCCCCGGCAGGTACTTGCCGCTGAGCACACCCTGCGCCATCGGCGACCACACGATCTGCGAGATGCCCAGCTCCTCCGACGCGGGCACGACCTTGCCCTCGATCACGCGCCACAGCATCGAGTACTGCGGCTGGTTCGAGATGAGCTGGATGCCGAGCTGCGTCGCCAGCGCGTGACCCTCGCGCAGCTGCTCGGCCGTCCACTCCGAGACGCCGATATAGAGCGCCTTGCCCTGCCGCACGACGTCGGCGAACGCCTGGAACGTCTCCTCCAGCGGGGTCTCGTAGTCGAAGCGGTGCGCCTGGTACAGGTCGACGTAGTCGGTGCCGAGGCGCTTCAGCGAGCCGTTGATCGACTCCATGATGTGCTTGCGGCTCAGGCCGGTGTCGTTCGGGCCCTTCGGGCCGGTCGGGAAGTAGACCTTCGTGAAGATCTCGAGCCCTTCGCGGCGCTGGCCCTCGAGCGCCTTGCCGAGCACGACCTCGGCCGCCGTGTTGGCGTAGGTGTCGGCGGTGTCGAACGTGGTGATGCCGGCGTCGAGCGCCGCATGGACGGTCTTGACGGCCGCGTCGTCTTCGACCTGCGAGGCGTGCGTGACCCAGTTGCCGTAGGTGATCTCCGAGACCTTGAGACCACTGTTGCCGAGATAGCGATAGTTGACCATGGATCAACGCTAGTCCCGGCGGCGGACGCTCAGGCCGGCCGGCCGAGGGATTCCCGGTATTCGCGCCACGCGGCGCCGAGGCGGCGGATGCCCTCCGTCAGCACGTCGTCGGGCGCCGTGAAGGGCAGGCGCACGTGGTCGTCGGGGGCCGTGGGGGACGCGGCGAAGGCGGCGGTGCCGGCGATCGAGACGCCGTGGGTCGCC
>NZ_SSDO01000288.1:0-395 GCF_004794395.1 Microbacterium sp. K41
CCCAGTCGGCGCCGGCCGCGGACAGGGCCTCCGCGTGCTCACGGCGCACGCCGCCGTCCACGCCGAGGGGTCGTGCGGGCGCGGCATCGCGGAGGGCCGAGAGCTTCGCCAGCACCCGCTCGTCGAACGCGCTCCCTGCCTGCCCCGGCACGATCGACATGCACAGCACGGGCAGGTCGAGCGGCACGGCCGTCGCGGGCGTCTGCGGGGAGACGGCGAGCCCGGCGCGCATGCCCCGGCGTTCGATCCGCGCGACCGCATCCTTCCAGTCGTCGCTCTCGACGTGCACGATCACGAGGTCGCAGAAGTCGGCCCACGCGTCGACCTCGCGCGCGGAGCGGTGCGCCATCACGTGCGCCTCGGCCGCCATGCCCGTCTGCGCGGCCAGCGCGGCG
>NZ_SSDO01000289.1:0-30852 GCF_004794395.1 Microbacterium sp. K41
AACGCGCCGCGCGAGGCCGAGACCGCCGCCGATGCCGGGGCCGCAGTCGCGCGCAGGTCGTCGGCCACGGCGCTGGTCAGCTCGACCAGGCTCGTGTCGAGGGCTCCGGCGATCGCGGCGATCATCTCGCTCGACGGCTCCTTGAGCCCGCGCTCGACCTCGGAGAGGTATTGCGGCGACACCCCGGCCTTCTCGGCGGTGGCGGTGAGGGTCTCCTCGCGGTCGTGCCGCCGACGGCGGAGCTGGTCGCCCAGCAGCTGCCGCCACAGCGGCTCGGGGTCGCTCGGCTGGGGACGGGCGGGACGGGGAGCGCGGGGGAACGGGACGATGTCGGCCATGCCTCACGATAATCCGGGCGCGCGGCGGGGTTCGAGGCGTTCTGCTCAGAGCAGAACGCCTCAGAGTGCGGCGGTCACACCCGGGAGCAGCTTGGTGAGGATCGACTGGAGCTGTTCGCGTTCCGCGGGGGTGAGCGGGTCGAGCACCAGCTCGCGCACCTGCTCCACGTGCACGGGGGCGGCGGTGCGCAGCATCTCCCTGCCCGCGGGGGTGAGCGCGGCCGACAGCGTGCGCTTGTCAGTACTGCACGACGTGCGCTCGACCCAGCCCCGCTCCTCCAGCGAGTCGAGCGCGTGACTCAGCCGCGAACGGCTCAGACCGGCGATGCGTGCGAGTTCCGTCATGGTCACCGCGCCGTCGTCGCGCCCCGCGAGCGTGACCATGATCGCGTAGCGTGCGTGATTCAGGCCCACCTCGTCCTTGAGAGTGCGGTCGAGCACCTGGGGCAGCAGCTGCACGAAGCGGATGACGGGCAGCCACGTCGCCATCTCCGTGTCGTCGAGCCGCCGCTCCGAGCGCTGGGCCGTCATGGTGTCCTCCCCGCCGGTCACGCCGCCGACAGGTCGATCGTGTGCGCGGTGTGGTCGCGCTTGGCCTGCAGGTAGCGCGAGTTCGACTCCGACAGGTGCACGCCGGTGGGCACGCGCTCGGTCACGCGGATGCCCAGCGCCTCGAGCTGCACGGCCTTGTCGGGGTTGTTGCTCAGCAGACGGATGCCGTCGACCCCGACGCCGCGGAGCATCTGGGCGGCGACCGTGTAGTCGCGCTCGTCCTCGCCGTGACCCAGGGCGACGTTCGCCTCGTACGTGTCGAGACCGGCGTCCTGCAGCGCGTAGGCGTCGAGCTTGGCGTAGAGGCCGATGCCGCGACCCTCCTGGCGCAGATACAGCAGGAACCCGCCCTGCTCGGCGATCCGCTCGACCGCTTCGCGCAGCTGGGGGCCGCAGTCGCAGCGCTCGGAGCCGAACACGTCGCCGGTGAGGCACTCGCTGTGCGGGCGGACGAGCGGGGCATCGCCGCCCTCGGCCGCGCGTTCGAGCGCCGCGCGCCAGTCGCCGAGGCCGAGCAGCAGGTGCTCGCGTCCGTCGACCAGTCCGTCGAAGGTCACGACGTCGGCCGTGGTGGTGTACCCGTCGCCGAAGCGCAGCGGCACCCGCACGCGGGTCCGTTCGGTGGCGGCCGACGCGACGGTTGAACTTTCAATCATGCGGGGTGCAACGCCCGCCACCCGCTTCTATTCCCGACGGGCTTGCGGCGGGTGTCGTCGGATGACGCGACGAACCGAAGACGCACGGGGAGTCGGTAGCCTCGCAGCATGAGCGACCTCGTCTCCGCGACCGAACTGCACGACCTCCTCGCCGGTGAGGCGCCCGTCCGCGTGATCGATGTGCGCTGGCGTCTCGATCGACCGGAGGCCGGGCACGCCGACTACCTCACCGGTCACATCCCCGGCGCGGTGTTCGCGGCTCTGGACACGGAGCTGTCCACGCACGGCGAGCCGGACGCGGGGCGCCACCCACTGCCGTCGACCGCCACGCTCCAGGCGGCCGCGCGCCGGTGGGGCGTGCGCGAGGGCGACACGGTCGTGGCGTACGACGACACGAAGGGGCTCGCGGCGGCTCGCGCGTGGTGGCTGCTCCGGCAGGCCGGTGTTCGTGTGCGCGTGCTCGACGGCGGGCTCCGCGCCTGGACGGCCGCCGGGTACGACACCGCGACCGACGACGTGATCCCGGAGCCGGGCGATGTGGTGCTCGACGAGATCGGCGACGACGCCCTCACGATCGACGAGGCCGCTGCGTTCCCGGAGTCGGGCGTGCTCCTCGACGTGCGCGCGCCCGAGCGCTACCGCGGCGAGACCGAGCCGCTCGACCCGGTGGCCGGACACATCCCCGGTGCCATCAACCTCCCGACCGGTCTGCATCTCGATGCGGACGGCCGGGTGCTCGACCGCGACACCGTGCTCGCCACGCTCGAAGGGGTCGGCGTCACCCGCGGCACCCCTGTTGCGGCGTACTGCGGCTCCGGCGTCACCGCGGCGCACACGGCGCTCGTGCTGCACGAGGTCGGCATCGACGCCCGGGTGTTCCCCGGCTCGTGGAGCCAGTGGTCGAACACCCCCGGTCGTCCGGTTGCGACGGGCGATCAGCCCGGCTGAACCTCCGCGTCCGCGGGCTCGTACCCCCAGCGCAGCTGGAGGGCGCCCGGGCCGAACGCGCGCCGCACCTGGTGCACGGAGGTGCCGCGGGTGAGCGGGACGGGCGAGACCGAGCGGCCGTCCGGGGTCTCCACGACCTCTTCGCACCAGTCGGGCACCGCGTCGGGGTGGAATCGCGTCCACACCAGCAGCTCCCGGCACTGGCGGCCCACCGCGTGCCCGGTGTCGCGCGACGGCGGCGACCCCGGCGGGTGCTCCACCGACCACTCGACCATCGCCGTGTCGGGCGCCTCGAGCGGCACGTCCAGCTCGAACAGCGCGCCGTGCACCTCGCCGCCCGGGTGCGAGTAGTGGCGGGTGAAACGGCCGCCCGACACCGCCCGAAGGATGGGGGCGGGGGAGGGCAGCCCCGGCATGATCTCCAGGAACGGGATCGCGTGGATGGTGCCGGTCGTGGACTGCACGATGCTCCTGGTGGAGCAGAAGGACACGTTGCCTCGCTCGTCGACGTCGGTGACCGAGTGCGTGGTCAGCTCGCGTGACGTGTCGGGGTACGGGCTGCCCATCGCCGTGTAGGCGTCGATCACGGCCTGCTCGATCTCGCGGTGGTCGATGGGGAAGCCGCTCACCCCGAGCGGTCCGGTGCGGTTGGGGCGGAGCAGACGGCTGAGTGCGGCGTCCTCCAGGCCGAGCAGGTCCTCGATGTCGGCCAGGGCCGCGAGCGACTGCGCGCCCTCCGGCCGGCGAGACCCGGAGCGCCAGTAGCTCAGCGTGGCCATCGACACCCGGTTGCCGCGTGCCTTGAGCTGGCGTTGCAGCCAGGAGAGCGTCACGGGTCTCGCGTTGATCGCGTCGCGCAGTGCCCTGGCGAAGGCGCTGCGCCCGGGTGGGCGCGGCACGCCACCGTTCGTGTACTCCATCACAACCCCCCGTCCGGTATGTGAAGAACACTTCCCTAGAGTGAGCATAAGACCGCGCGAGCACGCTTCAGGGGACCGAGCGAGCACGTGGGTCACTGGGCTCTGACGTGTGGGGGAGGTGCCCGACCCCGCGACCGTCCGGCCCGACGCAGTGACGCCCCCCGTGCTGCGTATGTCGTGAAGCCCGGCAATCGATCTGGGGAGATCCGCCGGGCTTCACGCGCATCCGCCCGGCGCTGGCGTCTCCCGCCCCCGCGTAGACTGGGGGGAAACCCCGGAGGACTCTGCATGTCTGCCCCTGCTCGCGCGTTCACCATGCGCCACGTGCAACTGCTGCGCGCACTGTTCGCGGCCGTCGCCGCCCTCATGATCACCTTCTCGTCGGATCACTCCGCCCCGGTGGGGCTGTCGGTGTTCAGCGGGTTCGTGCTGGTGACGGCGCTCGTGCACGTGCTGGCCGCCTGGCTGGTGCTGCCCGCGGGTTCGCGCTGGTCCTCCATCCTGCTCGCCGTGGTGAGCGCCCTCGCCGGCATGGCGAGCGGCGTCCCCGCCTGGCGCACGGACGACGTGTTCTTCGTGGTGGTGATCTCGTGGGCGGTGCTCAGCGGCGGGATCGAGCTGCTCGCGGGCATCCGGGCGCGTCGCGTCGGCGGGATGCTCGCCCGCGACGCGATCACGGTCGGCGCGCTGACGCTCCTGCTGGCGGTGGTGATGCTGCTGATCCCGGCCGGGTTCGTGCAGGAGTACACGATCGACGCGGCGGGCACGTTCGTGCTTTCCGGCATCATCCTGGGCGTGGGCATGTTCGGCGGTTACGCGGCGATCGTCGCCGTCTTCCTCGGCATTGCGGGACTGACCCCGAAGCGCGCCGACGCGCCGGAGGTCCCCCACGACGACCAGAGCGAGCCGGTCCAGCACGGAGGAGAGCGATGAGCGACGAGAAGCCCACCCGGCGGGACATCCTGCGTCCGCTCCACCTGCTCGGCATCGCGCTGGGCTGCGGCGTGTTCGCGATGGTGGTCACGCTGGTGTCGACCGGTGCCTTCACCCTGCGCGTGAACACGGCCATCGCGAACGGTACGTACGAAGGGCTCACGCCGCTGGCCCTGAGCCTGGTCGTGGGCGGCTCCGCGTTCATCGTGACCCTGCTGATCCTCGCGATGCTGATCCTCGCGATCGACCCGGCCGATGTGACCAAGACCATCGACCGGCCGGTGCTGTACGACGCGGAGCCGGGCGAGAAGCCCGACAGCGACGACCAGGCCCCCGGGCGCTCCGGCACCGCGAAGTGACGACCCTCAGCCGCCCGTCCGTCGGAATACTCCGGCGGGCGGGCGGCTTGTGCCTGACGTGAGCACCCCCATCGATCGCGCCTCCGTCGGACTCCGCTCGGAACGCGGACCGGTGCTCGCGGCGCTGATGCTCTCGACGGGTCTCATCGCGATCGACGCCACGATCCTGGCCACCGCCGTGCCCAGCATCGTGCGCGACCTCGGCAGTTACCAGCAGTTCCCGTGGCTCTTCTCGGTGTACCTGCTCGCCCAGGCCGTGAGCGTGCCCATCTACTCGCGCTTCGCGGACACGGTCGGACGCAAGCCCATCATCCTGCTCGGCATCGCCCTGTTCCTGCTCGGCTCGATCCTCTGCGGTCTCGCGTGGAGCATGCCGGCGCTCATCGCGTTCCGGGTGGTCCAGGGGCTCGGCGCCGGAGCCGTCGCCCCCATGTCGATGACGATCGTCGGCGACATCTACACGGTCGCCGAGCGCGCGAAGGTGCAGGGCTACATCGCCAGCGTGTGGGCGGTGTCGTCGGTGGTCGGACCGGCCCTCGGCGGCGTGTTCGCACAGCTCGACGCGTGGCGCTGGATCTTCCTGATCAACATCCCCCTGTGCCTGCTCGCCGCGTGGGTGCTGCTGCGGCGGTACAAGGAGCAGAAGCAGACGCAACGGCACCGCATCGACTACCTCGGGGCCGTGCTGCTGACGGTCGGCCTGACCGGGGTGATCCTCGGGCTGCTCGAGGGCGGCAACGCCTGGGAGTGGCTGTCGGCGCCGAGCGCGCTGTGCTTCGGGGCGGGGATCGCGGCCCTGGTGCTGTTCGCGCTGGTGGAGCGGCGGGCACCGGAGCCGATCGTCGACCTGCGGCTCGTCTCGCGCCGGCTCATCCTCACCACGACCCTCGTGTCGCTCGGCGTGGGGGCGCTCATGATCGGCGTGACCAGCTTCGCGCCCACCTACCTGGAGGGCTCGCTCGGCATCGTGCCGCTGCTGTCGGGCCTCGCCGTGGCCGCGCTCACGCTCGGGTGGCCCATCGCCGCGGCCAACGTGGGGCGGTTGTACCTGCGCATCGGCTTCCGCCGCACCACGCTGATCGGCATGAGCATCGCCTCGGTCGCGGCGATCGTCCTGGCCTCGGTCGCGTCGTGGCCGAACCCGTACGTGCTCGCCGTGATCGCGTTCGTGCTGGGCTTCGGCCTGGGGTGGAGCGCGGCGCCGACCCTGATCGCCGCGCAGTCGTCGGTGGAGTGGGGTGAGCGCGGTGCCGTGACCGGCATGAACGCGTTCGCCCGCTCGGCAGGCAGTGCGGTCGGGGTGGCCGTGTTCGGGGCGATCTCGAACGCGATCATCTCCCAGGGGGCAGGGCCGGACGACCCCGGCACGATCGTGCACGCGTCGGTCGGGGTGTTCATCGCGGTCGCCGTGACCGCGCTGCTCACCCTGCTCGCGGCGTCGTTCATGCCGCGGGACCGCGTGGAGTCGTACTCCGGCTGACCGCGCGCCGGCTCAGCGGGCGAGGCGCTCGGCGATACCCGTGTAGGTCGCGGGGGTCAGGGCGAGCAGGCGCTGCTTGGCGGCGTCGCCGATCTCCAGACCCTCGACGAATGCCGCGAGCTCGGCCGCGCCGACGCGGTGCCCGCGCGTGAGCTCCTTGAGCAGCGCGTACGGGTCGGTGATGGTGGAGCGCCCGGCGACCACCTCGGCCCGGATGACCGTCTGGATCGCCTCGGCCAGCACCTCCCAGTTGCCGTCGAGGTCGGCGAGCAGCACGTCGCGCGAGAGCGAGATCGCGTTGAGTCCCCGGCGCAGGTTGTCGAGCGCGAGCAGCGAGTGCCCGAACGCGACACCGATGTTGCGCTGCGTGGTGGAGTCGGTGAGGTCGCGCTGCAGGCGGCTCGTGACGAGGGTCTGCCCGAGCGACGCGAACAGGGCGCCGGAGATCTCCAGGTTCGCCTCGGCGTTCTCGAAGCGGATCGGGTTGATCTTGTGCGGCATGGTCGACGAGCCCGTGGCACCGGCGACCGGGATCTGCGCGAAGTAGCCGAGCGAGATGTACGTCCAGATGTCGGTGGCGAGGTTGTGCAGGATGCCACCGGCGTGCCGCACGCGGTCGTAGAGCTCGACCTGCCAGTCGTGCGACTCGATCTGCGTCGTCAGGATGTTGAAGCCGAGCCCCAGGCCCTCGATGTACTCGCGGGCGATGGTGGGCCAGTCGGCGTCGGGGTCGGCGGACAGGTGCGCCGACCAGGTGCCGGTCGCGCCGGAGAACTTCGCGAGGTAGTCGGTGCCGGCGATCTGCGCACGGACGCGCTCCAGCCGCCACGCGAACACCGCGAGCTCCTTGCCCATGGTCGAGGGCGTGGCGGGCTGGCCGTGCGTGCGGGACAGCATCGCGGCGTCGGCGTGCTCGACCGCCAGCTCGCGCAGCTTCGCGATCACGGTGTCGAGGGCCGGGAGCCAGACCTCCTCGACCGCGCGCTTGACGGTGAGGGCGTAGGAGGCGGAGTTGATGTCCTCGCTCGTGCAGGCGAAGTGCGTGAGCTCGGCGATCGCGTCGAGTCCGAGCGTCGAGAGACGGTCGCGCACCAGGTACTCCACGGCCTTCACGTCGTGCTGCGTGACGGCCTCCTTCTCGGCGAGCCAGTCGATCTCGGCCTGGCCGAAGTCGCGGTACAGCGCGCGCAGGCGCTCCTTGTCGGCGTCCGACAGCGGGCTCGTCTCGAAGAGCGAGCGGTCGGTGAGCGCGATCAGCCATTCCACCTCGACCTCGACGCGCGCGCGGTTGAGCCCGGCTTCGGAGAGGAAGTCGGCGAGTCCGGTGACGGCACCGCGGTAGCGACCGTCGAGGGGGCTCAGGGGCTGCGGCGGGAGCGAGGGCTGGAAAGTCAGGGGAGTCCTCCTGATCGGGCCCCTCAGAGTCGGGGCGTGCGGGGCGGGCGCAGAGCGGGTTCGAGCTGGCGGAACAGCCCCCGCGTGGCGGTCTCAATCATACCGAGCACCGAATCGAACATCTCGGCGCCCGCGTAGTAGGGGTCCGGCACGTCGGGGCTCGGCGCGTTCGGGTCGAACGAGAGCAGGAGCGTGACCTTGCCCTCCTCGTCTTCGTCGCGCGCCCACTCCCGCAGGATGCGCTCGTGCGTGCGGTCGAGCGCGACCACGAGGTCGTTCTCCGCGAACGACGCGAACGTGAACTGCTTGGCGCGGTGCTGCGAGCCGTCGTAGCCGCGGCGCGCGAGCGAGTCGATCGTGCGGTGGTCGGCGCGCTCGCCCAGGTGCCAGTCGCCCGTGCCCGCGCTGCGCGAGACGATCCGCGCACCGAGGCCCTGGCGTTCCGCGAGGTCGCGGAACACGACCTCGGCCATGGGGGAGCGGCAGATGTTGCCCGTGCAGACGAAGATCACGCGGAAGGGATCCTGGGCTGTCACGGTGACCATTCTGCCGGTCGGGGCGCCTCCTGCACAGCGGCGGCCTCCCGGGACCCGCCCTTCCTGCACGTCTGTGCATCCGCGCGATCTCTTCACGGGCGCTGCGAACCGGGTCGGGAGCCATGTCGGCACCGGCGCAGGGTGGAGCCATGACCGCGTTCACCGCCACCACCTTCGACACTCCACCGCACGTCTGGGCCCGCATCCGCGCCTCGAGCCATCTGGGCGATGCGCTGCACGCGCTGAACGACGCCGTCGGCACGCTGCGCGCGGTGGTCGACGACACGGCGTGGGAGTCCGCCGCGCTCCGGGCGCTGCACGAGGGGATCGAGCGGCAGCACCACGCCGCGTCTGCCGAGGTCGAACGGCTCCGCGGTGTGCGCGACCACTGCCTGGGAGGCGACCGGTGGGCGGGCTGAGCATCGACCACGGCGGAGTGATCGCGGTCGACACCGAGGAGCTGCGGGCCGTGGCTGCGCGGATCGCGGCGGCCGCGGGGGCGTGCGGTCAGCCGGTGACGGTGACCGCCGCGCCCTCGTCGCCGCCCGCTTCGGCCCAGGCGAGCGAGTGCTCCAGGATCCCGCGCAGCACCGTCAGGTCCACCTGCTCCAGGTCGGGGAGGTAGAGGCAGCCGACGCCGGTGGTGTGCGGCCCGAGCCGTGCCAGGTCGTCCGCGTGCGCATCCGTCCCCTCGAAGAGGTAGATCGTGGTGGCGGCTCGGCGCGGCGCGAAGCCGAGGAGCGGGCTGTCGCCCTCGGTACCGGTCGGGTAGCGGTAGTGGCAGGAGCCGAAGCCGATGATGGTGCCCCAGGTCTGCGGCTCGCGGCCGGTGATCTCCTGCATGAGCGCGGTGAGCGTCTCCGCGTCTCGGCGCCGAGCGGCGGGGGAGGAGCGGGCGATGAGCCCGGCGACGTCGTTCCCCGTGGGCTTCACTTCGCCGCCTTGGCAGCGGCCTTCATCGCCTTCTTGTACTCGCGCACCTTCGTGAGCGACTCGGGGGAGACGATGTCGGCGACGCTGCGGTACGAGCCGTCCTCGCCGTAGGGCGCCGATGCCTCGCGCCAGCCCTCGCCCGTGAAGCCGTACTGCTTGCCGAGCAGCGCCAGGAAGATCTTGGCCTTCTGCTCACCGAAGCCGGGCAGTGCCTTCAGGCGCTTCAGCACCTCCGCACCGTCCGGGTCGCCCGCGGTCCACAGCGCTGAGGCGTCGCCGCCCCACTCGTCGACGATCGCCTGGCACAGCGTCTGCACGCGGGCGGCCATCGACCCGGGGAACCGGTGCACGGCGGGCGTCTGGCGGAACGCCTCGAGGAACTCCTCGGGTGCCATCCCCGCGATGGCCGCGGCATCGGCCGCACCGGTGCGCTGTTCGATCTTGAGCGGACCGGCGAAAGCGGTCTCCATGGGCACCTGCTGGTCGAGCAGCATTCCCACGAGCAGCGCGAGCGGGTTCTCGGTCAGCAGGGTGTCGGCGGCGGTGTCTCCGGTGATGTGAAGGGCCATGCCTCCAGTCTCCCATCCCGGGCGGATGCCGCGGGGGTGGTGGCAGGACCGTTCAGTTGCCGACGCATGCACAATGCATGTGCCGTATGCTTGGTGCATGACGACGATCCAGGTTCGAAACGTGTCCGACGAGACGAGTCGTGCGCTCAAGGCGAAGGCTGCACTCGAGGGCCGCTCGCTGAGTGACTACCTGCTGCGCGAGCTCGACCGCCTCGCGACGCGTCCGAGTCGGGCTGAACTGCTGGAACGGATCGCGAGTCGTGGTGTCACCACGCTCGAACCTGCAGCACAGGTGCTCGCCGAGCAGCGGCCCGGTCGATGACACTGGTCATCGACGCATCCGCGGTCGCCGAGATCCTGTTCGGCACGGAGGCAGGCCGAAGGGCAGCCGCGTTGATCGACGGGCATGAGCTACTGGCGCCGCAGCACCTCACGGCCGAGGTCGCCTCCGTCATCCGGGGATGGTCTCTCAGCGAACAGATCACAGATGAGCAGGCGCTGCGCGCGTTCGGTGAGTTCGACGCGCTCGGCATCGAGCAGATGCCGATGATGTCGATGCTTCCGGCTGTCTACGCGCTGCGGCACAACGTCAGCGCGTATGACGCGATGTACCTCGTGCTCGCGCGCGCGGCGCAGTGCTCATTGCTGACTCTCGATGCTCGTCTCGCGGCATCCGCTGCGGATTGCGCACTGCTGCCGTAGTTCTTCGCGCATGACTGGCGTCGCCGCCTCCGGCTGAGCGGCTACGCGCTGATCCCGGGCGACCGCGCCGTCAGGCGGAGGCGGCGTCCTCGGCGGCGGGGGCCTCGGGGCTGAGGCCGTACAGGGCGGACAGCGCGGCGGCGAACTCGTCGGCCCTGCCCTCCGCGGCGAGCTCGTGGGCGCGGACGGTCGGGGTGTGCAGCAGCACGCCGACGAGGTGCCGCAGCGCCTGCTCGACCTTGCCGTCCTCGTCGCCGCGCGCACGGGCCCGGTCGATCTCGGTGTCGAGCAGCGAGAAGATGTGCGACCGCAGGGCCACGACGGAGGGGGTCACGCTCTGGCGGGCACCCACGACGTGGAAGGTATCCGCGGCCTCACGCACGACGGTGCGGGCGGCGTCGGTCGCCTGCAGCTCCTCGAGCGGCGCGTGCAGGCGGATGGTTTCGAGGTCGAGCAGCGCCACGCCCTCCAGGGTCGCGACCGCGGGGTCGACGTTGCGCGGCATCCCGAGGTCGACCACCAGCTGGCTGTGCGAGCCCACCGGGCATCCGGCCGCGGCGAGACCGACGGGGAGCTGCAGGTGCTCCGGTCCCAGCACCGGTTCGGTGGCGGAGGTGCAGGTGATGAGCAGGCTGGAGTGTGCGGCTGTGCGGGCGTAGTCCGCGGCTGCGACCCCGCGGATGCCGTGCTTCGCCGCGAAGATCTCGGCCCGACCTGAGGGCGAGTACACGGAGATGTCGACCGCGCCGCGCTCGCGCAGCGTCGCGAGGGTCACGGCCGCATAGGCGCCAGTGCCCACCAGGAGCACGCGCTCGGCGGACCAGTCGGCGATGCGGCTGTCGGCCAGTTCGAGTGCCAGGCGCACGAGCGAGCGACCGGCGCGCCCGAGCGCGGTGACGTTCTTGACCTTGCGCTGCGCCTGGCTCGCGCGCTGGAAGAGGCGCTCGAGCTCGGGGGAGGTGGTGCCGTCCTTGCGGGCCGACTTCAGGGCCCGGCGCACCTGGCCGGCGATCTCACCCTCACCCGACACGACCGACTCGAGGCCGGAGGCGACGGAGAACAGGTGCTCGGCCACCCGACGCCCGGCGTGGACGGTGTAGGCGCCGTCGAGGTCGGCGGCCGGGATGCCCGTGGCGGACTCGACGGCTTCGAGCACGGCCTCGACGCCGATCGCGCCCGCGGCGGTCATCGGCTCGTCCATCTCGACGTACGCCTCGAACCGGTTGCACGTCGCCAGCACCACGGCACCCTGCACGCACGGCGTCATGCCCACCAGGGTGGGGGCGACATCGTCGGGGGTGCGGCTCAGGCGTTCGAGCAGTTCGAAGGAGGCGGTCTTGTGACTCGCCGTCACACACAGCAGCACCCCTCGATTGTACCGGAGCGTTCGGACAGGCGGACTCGGCGGCCCCATAACCGGGCAATGGGAGGATGGGGGCATGGCCCTTTCCGACGCTCCGCTGCTGCGCGCCCTCACGGGCGACCGCCCCGACACGACGCCCGTCTGGTTCATGCGGCAGGCCGGCCGCTCGCTGCCCGAGTACCGGGAGCTGCGGGTGGGCACACGGATGCTCGACGCCTGCCTCACGCCCGACCTCGCGGCGGAGATCACCCTGCAGCCGGTGCGGCGGCACGGTGTGGACGCGGCGGTGTTCTTCAGCGACATTGTGATCCCGCTGCGCCTCGCCGGCGTCGAGGTGGAGATCGAGCCGGGGCGCGGGCCGGTGTTCGCGAACCCCGTGCGCACGAGGGCCGATGTCGAGCGGATCACCGCGATCGACCCGGAGTCGCTCGACGGCACGGCGATCGCGGAGGCGGTGGGCATCGTCGCGGCGGAGCTCGGCGACACCCCGGTGATCGGCTTCGCCGGCGCGCCCTTCACGCTCGCGGCCTACCTCGTCGAGGGCGGCCCGTCGAAGGAGCACCTGCGGGCACGCGGCATGATGCACGCGGACCCCGACGCCTGGCACCGCCTGGCGGGGTGGCTCGCCCGCGTCTCCCGACGATTCCTGGAGACGCAGCGCGACGCGGGTGCCGCGGTCGTGCAGCTCTTCGACAGCTGGGCCGGCTCGCTCAGCCCCGCCGACTACCGCACGTTCGTGGCGCCGCATTCGACCGCCGCGCTCGACGGCATCGGTGTCCCCACCATCCACTTCGGCGTCGGCACCGGCCCGTTCCTCGCCGACATGCGCCTGGGCGGCATCGCCGACGGGGTCGGCGTGGACTGGCGTCTTCCGCTCGACGAGGCCGCGGCGATCCTCGGACCGGACACGAGCGTGCAGGGCAACATCGACCCCGCGCTGCTCGCGGCGCCGTGGCCCGTGCTGGAGGCGCATGTGCGCGACGTCCTGGAGCGCGGTCGTGCGGCCCGCGGGCACATCGTCAACCTCGGTCACGGGGTGCCGCCCGAGACCGACCCCGACCAGCTGACGCGCATCGTCGAGCTGGTGCACGGCGCCTGAGCACGCGTCACCCCCGGGCGCGGTGGAAGGATGGACGGCATGAGCCCTGACCCCTCCGGTGCACACCCGTCCGCGGCCGAGCCGGCCGACCTGGCCGCACGCGCCGCGGAGAAGCACGTCGTCGTGATCGGCGGGGGCATGGGTGGTCTCGTCGCCGCCCGCGAGTGCGCCAAGGTCGGCATGCGGGTCACGGTGCTGGAGGCTGCCGAGGCGCTGGGCGGTGCCCTGCGTCGCGTGGAGCTCGACGGTGTGACGCTCGATGCGGGCGCCGAGAGCTACGCGACCAGGGGCGGCCTCGTCCGCGCCCTCGTCGACGAGCTCGGACTCGCGGATCGGGTCGTGCCCCCTCGCGCGGGCGGCGCCTGGCTCTCCGGCATCCCCGGCACGGGTGCGGCTCCGCTCCCGGTGGGCGGGGTCCTCGGCATTCCCGGCAACCCGTTCCAGGACGACGTGCGGCGCATCATCGGATGGTCGGGCGCATGGCGCGCCTACCTCGACCGCGTACGGCCGCCGCTGACCATCGGCCACGAGCTGAGCCTCGGGCGGCTCGTTGCCTCCCGCATGGGCCCGAAGGTGCGCGACCGCCTGGTCGCCCCGGTCACGACGGGCGTGTACTCCGCGTCGCCCGACGACGTGGACATCGACGTGGCCGCCCCGGGGCTGAACGCCGCCCTGACCCGCGTCGGCTCGCTGTCCGGCGCGGTGCTGGCGCTGCGCGGGAACGGCGGCTCCGGTGGGGCGAAGGCTCCGGGTGCCGCGGTGGAAGGCCTCCGTGGCGGTATGACCGTGCTTGTGGACGCGATCGCCGACGACCTCGCCCAGCTCGGGGCGACCGTGCGCACGGGAGTGCGGGTGCTCTCGGTCGTGTCGGAGGACGGCGGTTGGCGGGTCACGGCCGCGACGCAGCTCGACACCCCGACGCAGACGCCGGAGCCGTGGGTTGCCGAGTCGGAGCCTCTGGCCGACGTCGTCGCGGTGACGGACGAGCCGGTGGAGGAGCTTCTCCGTGCGGACGCCGTGATCGTCGCGACCGCGGAGTCCGTGGCGCGGGAGCTGCTCGCCGACGCGGTGCCGGCGCTCGCTCTGGCCGAAGCGGCTGCGTCCCCGGAGATCGAGATCGTCACACTGCTGCTGGATGCGCCGGCTCTGCGCAGCGTGCCGCGTGGAACCGGCGTGCTCACGGTGCCTGGGAGCCACACGGCCAAGGCGCTCACCCACTCGACGGCGAAGTGGGAGTGGGTGCGGGAGGCCGCGGGCGACAGGGAGGTCGTGCGGGTGTCGTTCGGCGCGCAGGGGGAGCCCGCGGCCACCGCCGCCCTCGACGACGCGGCGGCGATC
Source organism: Microbacterium sp. K41 (assembly GCF_004794395.1). Lineage (NCBI taxonomy): Bacteria > Bacillati > Actinomycetota > Actinomycetes > Micrococcales > Microbacteriaceae > Microbacterium > Microbacterium sp. K41. The sequence goes on from NZ_SSDO01000289.1 coordinate 14,122, forward strand.
GACCTCGCGCGGCGGGAGGCGGCCGCGCTGCTCGGCGTACCGCTGGAGCCGACCCAGGTGATCGCAGGGCACCGCGGACGGTTCGTGCAGTCGCAGCCCGCGTCGCTCCTCGGATCGGGGGCGCGGCGCCAGGCCGCGCGCGATGCGATCCAGGCGATCCCCGGCCTGGCGGTGGTCGGTGCCTGGGTGGCCGGGACCGGCCTCGCACAGGTGGTCCCGGATGCCACGGAGGCGTCCGATCGCCTGCGTCGCGCGCTCCTGTGGGACTGATCGGGCGACCTCCGCGCACCACGAAGCGCACAAGCGTGAGTGGCGAAGGACCCGCTGTCAACCCTCTCCGGGATTGATGCCGAAATCGGCATACGGGGTTACGCTGGGTACCTGATCGCGGCGGAGACGTCGGCGATCGGCGTCCGAACCGGACGACCACCGCCGGAACAACGTGAGGAGACCCCATGAAGGGGAAGATCGGACTCGTCGTCGGACTCGGCGTCGGCTATGTGCTGGGCACCCGTGCCGGACGCGAACGTTACGAGCAGATCCGGACGCAGTGGCTCAAGGTCTGGAACACGGATCCCGTCCAGGACCAGGTGGAGAAGGTCAAGGACTTCGTCGGCGACAAGGCCGCGGCCGTCCCGGGTGCCGTGTGGACGGGCGCGGTGAAGATCGTGAAGTCGGTCACGGGCAACGGCACGCCCGGCCAGAAGCTCGACGCCGTGATCGCGTCGGGCAAGGAGGCCGCCGAGGAGGTCTCGGAGGCGGCGGAGGACGCGGTCGACGAGGTCAAGGAGCGTGCCGCTGCGGCTGACAAGCCCGCTGCGAAGAAGCCCGCGACGAAGCCGGCAGCGCAGAAGTCCGGCGACTGACATGCCCCGCGGATACCGGGATCGCGCCGACGACAGTCTGCTGACCCTGCTCGGGGATCTGCCCGAGCTGGTCACCAACCTCGTGAAGGCGGAGATCGACGCCGCCAAGGCGTGGGTCTCGCGCACGGCGAAGGATGCGGGGATCGGCTCGGTCTGGTTCCTCGTCGCCCTGTTCTTCCTGTTCTGGGCCGTGCCGGTGATCCTCGTGTTCGCGATCGCCGGCCTGTCGTCGTGGTGGCCCGTGTGGCTGTCGGCGATCGCCGTGTTCGGCATCCTGATCCTCGCCGTGCTGCTGTTCGCGCTGCTCGGCATCCTCAAGTTCCGCAAGGTGCTCAAGCGCCAGAACCCGGCGCAGGCCGTGGCCGAGGACATCCGAATCGTGAAGGAGGCCGGCGATGAGCACCCCTGAGTCGCTGCCGCGCACCGCCGTCCCCGCGGGCATCGTCGATCCCGTGACGTCGGCTCGCGCCGAGCTGAAGGCGGCGCTCGCCGCGATCGAGATCAAGGGCAACATCCCGCGCCGGGTGGAGAAGGCGTCGGCGCGTGCCGCGGTCAAGGCACGCGCGTTCGCCGATCGGAACCCGGTGGGCGCGGTCGCCGCGGCCGTCGGGATCGCCGCCGTCGTCGGCGGCGCCGTGTGGGCGATCGCTCGGGCCATCGCACGCTGACGGTCGGCCGTTCCTCGCGGTATTCCCCTGATTAGGGGCTTCTCCGTGAAAGGGGCAGACTGGGATCATGTCCGAAGTGCGCGAAGAGAACCCGTCCGGCTTCACCCTCTGGGCCGTGTGGCGACGCAATCCCGATGCTCCCGTCACCGAGAACGACGCCACGGAGCTCGAGTCGATCGTCTCGCACATCGAGGACTCCGGCGTCACCGTCCGTGGCTTCTACGACGTCTCCGGGCTGAAGGCTGACGCCGATCTGATGGTGTGGCTGCACGGTGACACCGCCGAAGAGCTGCAGAAGGCGCTGCGCCGCCTCCGTCGCACGGAGCTGCTGCGCTCGCTGCTGCCGGTGTGGAACGTGATGGGCGTGCACCGCGACGCGGAGTTCAACCGCTCGCACGTGCCGGGGTTCCTCCGCGGCGTCGCACCGAAGGACTGGCTCTGCCTGTACCCGTTCGTCCGCACCCCGGAGTGGTACCTGGCGCCGGAGGCTGACCGCCGCGCGATGCTCGCCGACCACGGGCGCAAGGGCGCTGCGTTCACGGGCGTCATCGCGAACACCGTCGCCGCGTTCGCGCTGGGTGACTACGAGTGGCTGCTGCCGATGGAGGCCGACGACGTGACCGACCTGGTCGACATGATGCGCGACCTCCGTTACACCGAGGCGCGGATGTTCGTGAAGGAGGAAGTGCCCTTCTACACGGGGCGCCGTCTGCGCTTCGACGAGATCGCCGACGTGCTGCAGTAACCGCACCATGAGCACCCCCATCCGTCTCGGCACCCGACGCAGCGCGCTCGCGCAGGCGCAGTCGGGCCATGTCGCCGCCGCCCTCGAGAAGGTCACGGGGCGTGCCGTCGAGCTCGTCCCGATCACCAGCGAGGGCGACACCAATCGGGCGTCGCTGTCGGAGATCGGCGGTCTGGGCGTCTTCGCGACCCGGCTGCGCGAGGCTCTGCTCGCCGGCCGTTGCGACTTCCTCGTGCACTCCCTCAAAGACCTCCCGACGGCCGTCCCCGAGGGACTCGTGATCGCTGCGACTCCGCCGCGCGAGGATGCCAGGGACGTGGTGCTCACGCGTCACGGCGCGCCCCTGCACGAGCTCGGCTCGGGCAGCACCGTCGGCACGGGCTCGCCGCGACGCATCGCCCAGGTCCGGCGCCGGGCACCGCAGGCGGAGGTCGTGGACATCCGCGGCAACGTCGACTCCCGGCTCGCGCGGGTGGCCTCGGGCGAGCTCGACGCCGTGATCCTCGCGGCCGCCGGCCTGTCGCGTCTGGGGACCGACTCGCCGCTGAAGCGCGAAGAGCTCGGGCTCGCGGAGTGGCCGACCGCGCCGGGACAGGGGTCGCTCGCGGTGGAGACCAGGGCGGACGCCCCGGAGGAGCTGCGGGAGGCGCTCTCCGCCCTCGACGATCACGACACCCGACTGGCCGTCACGGTCGAGCGCGCCATTCTGGAGGGACTCGATGCCGGGTGTCAAGCCCCCATGGCGGCGCACGCACGCGTCGAGGGCGCCGAGATCCGCATCAGGACGGTCGTGTACGCCCCGGACGGGGGTCGGCGGATCGGGCTCGACGTCACGGAAGCCCTGAACGGGGAGTATATTCATCGGAACGGCAGTGGCAATGGAGCGGATGCTGCCGATGGTGCAGGCCCGATGCACGCAGCGCGCGAGCTCGGGCTCGCTGTTGCCCGTCGGCTGCTCGATCAAGGGGCGGCCGACCTCGTCCCCCGAGAGCACCCCGATTTCTCATGACCACATCCGAAACCAAGCAGGACCGACCGCTGGACGGCTGGCGCATCCTCGTGCCCCGTGGCGGGCCCTGGGGCGACAGTGTCGCCGCGAGCCTGCGTGCCCTGGGCGCCGTGCCGGTCGTCGCCCCGCTCATCAACTTCGCCCCCACGACCGATCAGGACACGCTCGACCGCGCGCTGGAGCAGCTGGCCGCCGGTGAGTTCGACTGGCTGACGGTGACGAGTGCGACCACGGTCGACGTGCTGTTCGCGCATCGCGCGGTCGTGCCCAAATCCACGAAGATCGCGGCGGTGGGCGAGACCACGGCCGCAGCGCTCCAGGCCGTGGGCTACGAGGTGGCGCTGGTCCCCGAGCAGGACAACTCGGCGCAGGGCATGGCTCAGCAGCTGATCGCGCTCGAGCAGGAGCCCCGGCGCATCCTGGCGCTGCGCAGCGAGATCGCGAAGCCGGTGCTGAGCATCATGCTGTCCGAGGCCGGACACGACGTGCACGGTGTGGTCGCCTACCGCACGGTGGGCGTGCCGGTCACGGAGCGCATCCGTCGCGATGTGGAGAACGGCCGCATCAACGCCATCCTCATCACGAGCGGTTCGGTGGCGGAGCAGGTGCGCGAGCAGTTCCCCGACATCCCGGACGAGACCCTGCTCGCCGCGATCGGCCCACGCACCGCGAAGGATGCCGAGCGTGCCGGTCTGCCGGTGTCGGTGGTGGCCGATCGGCAGACCATCGACGCGTTGATCGATGCCGTGTCCCAGTTCACGCTTCCGCACGCGGCAGACGAGTTCGCGCCGTGAGCTTCCCCGACATCCGCCTCCGTCGGCTGCGCCAGTCCCGCGCTGTCCGCGACCTCGTGCGCGAGACCTCGCTCGAGCCCCGTCAGCTCGTGCTTCCGCTCTTCGTGCGCGAGGGACTGACCGAGCCGGCGCCCATCGGCTCGATGCCCGGCGTGGCGCAGCACTCGCTCGACTCGTTGCGTGCCGCCGCCGTCGAGGCGGCCGAGGCCGGCGTCGGCGGGGTCATGCTGTTCGGCGTCCCGGCGGTGCGCGATGCGGTCGGCTCCGGAGCGGACGATCCGCGCGGCATCCTGAACGTCGCGACCGAGGCCCTCGCGGCCGAGGTGGGCGATGCGCTCGTGGTGCAGACCGACCTCTGCCTCGACGAGTTCACCGATCACGGGCACTGCGGGGTGCTCGCGGCGGACGGCTCGGTCGACAACGACGCGACCCTCGAGCGCTACACCTCGATGGCGTTGGCGCAGGCGCGGGCCGGGTCGCAGCTGCTCGGGCTGTCCGGCATGATGGACGGCCAGGTCGCGGTGATCCGCCGGGCGCTCGATGCCGAGGGCTTCACCGACACGCTGATCCTGGCGTACGCGGCCAAGTACGCGAGCGCCTTCTACGGCCCGTTCCGTGAGGCCGTGGACTCCCAGCTGACCGGCGACCGGCGCACGTATCAGCTCGATCCGGGCAACCGCCGCGAGGGCGTGCGGGAGGCGCTGGTCGACGAGCAGGAGGGCGCCGACATCGTCATGGTCAAGCCGGCGATGGCGTTCCTCGACGTGCTGCGCGAGGTGCGCGACGCCGTGACCGTGCCCGTGTGGGCGTATCAGGTGTCCGGCGAGTACGCGATGGTCGAGGCCGCCGCGGCCAACGGCTGGATCGACCGCCGGGCGGCGATCCTCGAGTCGCTGCTGTCGATCCGGCGCGCGGGCGCCGACGCCGTGCTGACCTACTGGGCGACCGAGGCCGCCCGCTGGCTTCGCGGCTGACCGCCCCGCGGCGTCACCGCGCGGACTCCGGCGTCGGTACGGCGGGTTAGCCTGGAAGGGATGCCCGGGAGAGCTCCGCGCATCACCGAGGAGCTGCCATGACCGACCGCAATGACGACCTGTTCTCCGCTGCCCGCGCTGTGATCCCGGGTGGGGTGAACTCGCCGGTGCGCGCCTACGGCTCGGTGGGCGGGACGCCGCGGTTCCTCGCTTCGGCGAAGGGAGCGACCGTCACCGACGCCGCCGGGCGAGAGTACGTCGACCTGGTGGCCTCGTGGGGTCCGGCGCTGCTGGGCCACGCGCAGCCCGAGGTGGTCGCCGCCGTGCAGGACGCCGCAGCGCGGGGTCTGTCGTTCGGTGCCCCGACCGAGGGCGAGGTCGAGCTGGCCGCGCTGATCGCCGACCGGGTGCGTTTCGGCGACCTCCGACCCATCGAGCGCGTGCGCCTGGTGTCCACGGGGACCGAGGCGACCATGACCGCGATCCGACTCGCCCGTGGCGCGACCGGTCGCGACCTGCTGGTGAAGTTCGCCGGGCACTACCACGGCCACTCCGACGGGCTGCTGGCCGAGGCGGGGTCGGGCGTCGCCACGCTCGCGCTGCCCGGATCCGCCGGGGTGCCGGCACCCATCGCCGCACAGACGCTCGTCATCCGCTACAACGACCCCGAGGCGCTCGACGCGGTGTTCGCCGAGCACGGCCAGTGCATCGCCGCCGTGATCGTCGAGGCGTCCGCGGCGAACATGGGGGTGGTCCCCCCGCGGCCCGGATTCAACCGCCTGATCGCCGACACCGCCCACGCTCACGGCGCACTCATGATCCTGGACGAGGTGCTGACGGGCTTCCGCGTGCACCCGGCGGGGTTCTGGGGTCTGCAGGCCGCGGCGGGCGAGGACTACCTCCCCGACATCATCACGTTCGGCAAGGTCGTGGGCGGTGGCATGCCGCTGGCCGCGCTCGGCGGTCGCGCCGAGGTCATGGACCTGCTGGCTCCGCTCGGCCCGGTGTACCAGGCGGGCACGCTGTCGGGGAACCCGCTGTCGGTCGCCGCGGGTCTCGCCACGCTGCGCCTCGCGACGCCCGAGGTCTACGCCACGGTCGACGCCGCGGCGACCCGGGTGGCGACCGCGCTCGACACCGCCCTCAGCGACGCGGGCGTGACGCACGCGGTGGCGTCGGCCGGCAACCTGTTCAGCGCGTCGTTCCGCGCCTCGATCCCGCGCGACTACGCCGAGGCGCAGGCGCAGCAGTCGTTCCGTTACTCGGCGTTCTTCCACGCCATGCGCGAGCACGGTGTCGCGCTTCCGCCGAGCGTCTTCGAGGCGTGGTTCCTCACGGCGGCGCACGGTGAGGACGAGTTGCAGCGCATCGAGGCGGCGCTGGCGTTCGCGGCCCAGGCCGCGGCAGACGCCCGGCCCTGATGTATCCGTGCCCACAACGGATCGTTGCTTTCCTGTGAGCAACTTCCAGCCAACCGGGAGCGCCGCGCTGGCAGACTAAGGGGCATGGTGACGTTGCTGCTGGACCAGACGCAACTCGAAGTCGTGCTCTCGCCCATCGAACGTGCCGCCACCTTCCACCGTGAGAACGTGCGGATCCCGCGCGACACCATCACCAAGGTGCAGCTGACGGACGACGCCTGGACCTGGCTCCGCGGTGTGCCGAACCCCGGGACCCACATTCCGACCGTGCTCGCCGCCGGCAGTTGGAAGGCCGCCGGAACCCTCGACTTCGTGCTCATCCGGCGGCGTCGCCCGAGCGTCGTGATCGACCTCGAGGGCGACCCGCAGTACAACCGGCTGATCCTCACCACGCGGCACGGCCTCGCACTCACGCAGGCGCTGCGGCTCGAGGTGTCGGACGAGCCGGCGAGCGTCGAGGAGATCGTCGCCACCGCACCGACGCCCGTGTCGAAGGGCAGCCGTCGTCCGGTCATCCGCCCGCGGCCGGCCTAGCAGCCCCACGAACGACAGACGCCCTCCCGGCCGTAGCCGGGAGGGCGTCTCGTGTCTCGGGCTCAGCCGCGGTGCTCGTCGCCGTCGGTGTGCTGCTCGCGATCGTGCCCGTCGTGATCGTGCGCGTCGCTCTGCCCGTCGTCGTGACCGTGGCCCTCGCGGTCGCGGTCGTCGTCGCTGTGCTCGTCGCTGTTCTCGTCGCTGTGCTCGCCGTCGTGCTCGTCGCTGTTCTCGCCGTCGTGCTCGCCGCTGTGCTCGTCGCTGTGCGCGGGCACCGCGTGCCCCTCGCTCTCGTGCCCCTCGCCGTCCTGCACCTCGGCGACACCGTCGTCGGGCCGGTGGTGCGCGTCGGCGGTGCCGTGGTCGTCCTGACCATCGGTCGCGGTGTCGCGCGCGAGCGGGACCGTGTCGATCACGCCGGTGGTCGCGACGCTCCAGTGGGCCCCGGCGTCGTGCGTCTCTCCCGGCGCGCCGGTCGCGGGCACGCTGTCGGCGGTGCTCAGCGGGTAGTCCCGCGGCTCGTCCTCGTAGTACGCGCGTGCGGCGGCGGAGAGCAGGGAGCTGACGGCGGCCGCGCGGGGGTCTTCGTCCTCGTCCGGGGTCGCGGCTCCGTCCGTGCCGCCCGCCTCGAGCGGAGCCTCCTCGGCATCGCGGTCGCCGTGGTCGCCGTGGTCGGCCTCGTCGGTCTCGTCCGCCTCCTCGGCGTCGTCCAGCTCGGCGAAGAACTCGATGCCCGCGGGGTCTTCCTCGATGGACTCGTCATCGGCGGTGCTCACCGGCTCGTCGTCCGCCGGAACCGGATCTGCGGCGGGCTCGTCGGACGCGACCCCGGTGTCGTCCGCCGGCGCCTCATCCGCCGGGCTCTCGCTGTCGTGGGCGTCATCGACGGAATCCAGCGCGGACTCCTGATCGTCGGCGAAGGGCTCGTGGTCCGCGGGCTCCTCTGCTGGAGTTCCGTCTGCCCCGGTTGCGTTCTCCGGAGTCTCGTCTGCCTCGGTTCCGTTCTCCGGGGCCTCGTCCGCCCCCTCCTCGGTCGGTGCGGAACCGGTGCTCCACGCCGAACCGTCCGTTGACTCCGCGTCGTCCGATCCGGTCGAGACATCACCCTCGGAGTCCTGCTCGTCGGTGGACACATGCTCCGGGGACGCGCTGTGGTCGTCGTCGGCGGACTCCGGCGTCGTCGCGAACAGCTGCGCGAGGCTGCGTCGCGTGGGCCGCTCGGTCGGCTCCTCCTCCTGGACCGGCGCGGTGCCGCCGAACAGGATCTCATCGAACGAGGTCGCCGTCTCCGCGTGCGACTCGGACAGGGAATCGCCATCGCCGATCCGCGCCGCGTCCTCCATCGTCACGGGACGCACGTCTTCTTCCACCGGGACGACCGCGACCGGGCCGGTGATCGCCGTGACCTCCGCCACGGTCTCGATCACGTCGGAGTCCTCCGTGTCGGCGGCGGCGAGGTCTTCCGACGCGGGCTCCGCGTCGGTCGACTGCTCGTCCACGTCGTCGTCTTCCGCCGTGGCGTCCGTCGGCTCGGGCACGGTCTCGGTGGTGAGGTCGTCCGCGAGAGCGGCCGCACCCCCGGCAGCCAGAGCCGATGCGGCCGCACCGGCGCCCGCTGTCGCCACGTCGGCGGAGGAATCGCTCGCCTCATCGTTCGTATCGGTCACTGCCGTCTCGCCCGGCGCCGCCCCGCCCGCAGTGGCCGCGGTCGTGTCCGCCGCTGTGCCGAAGCGACCACCGCGCATCAGATCGATGAAGACGTCTTCCAGCGTGGGCCCGCGCTGCACGAGGGTGCTGAGGGCGATGCCGGCCTCAGCGGCCACGGCACCCACCGTGCTCGCGTCGGCTCCGCGCACGGTCAGCCCGGAGCGCAGCACCTCGATGTCGAAGCCCGCCGCCACCAGCGCCGTCGTGAGGCCGGGACGATCCACGGAATCCACGATGACAGACCCGCCGGCCGGGTCGGCCAGGGTCTCGATGCCGCTGGAAAGCACCAGCCGTCCCTTCGACAGCACCAGCACGTGGTCGGCCACCTGCTCGATCTCGCTGAGCACGTGCGACGACACCAGGACCGTGCGCCCCTCGTCCGCGAGACGGCGCATGAGCAGACGCATCCAACGGATGCCCTCCGGGTCGAGGCCGTTCGCCGGCTCGTCGAAGACCAGGGCACCGGGGTCGCCGAGCAGCGCGTGTGCGACGCTCAGCCGCTGCCGCATGCCGAGGGAGAAGCCGCCGATGCGGGAATCGGCCTCGCTCTCCAGGCCCACGAGCGACAGGACCTCGTCGACGCGGGACAGGCGGATGCCGTTGGCCTTCGCGGCGATGGTCAGCTGCCGGCTGGCCGTGCGGCGAGGGCGGTAGACCGTCTCCTCCAGCACGGAGCCGATCGTGCGCAGCGGCTGGCGCAGCTCCGGATAGGCGACGCCGCCGATCGTGGCGGTTCCCGACGTGGCACGCACCTGACCGAGCAGGATGCGGAGAGTCGTGGTCTTTCCGGCGCCGTTGGGACCGAGGAAGGCGGTCACGGCCCCGGGCTCGACGCGGGCGGAGAAGTCCGAGACGGCGGTCACCTCGTTGAAGCGCTTCGTCACATTCGTGAACTCGAGCACCTGTCCTTCAGGCATCCGGCACCTCTCGTCGCGATGAACAGTTCCCCCTATCCTGCCGGAAAACCGCCCCGGAACCCGCATTCCGTGCGGAATTCCACCCCTGGTGAGAAGGTAGCCTGGCACCCGTGACCGATACCTCTGCCGCCCCCCGTGTCCTCGTCCGCACGGAAGGAGCGCTCGGACGGCTCACCCTCAATCGCCCCGAGGCGATCAACGCGCTCGACGAGGACATGATCGCCGAGATCACCCGGGCGCTGGTGGCGTGGCGTGACGACTCCGACGTGCAGATCGTGCTGATCGACGGCGAGGGCGAGCGCGGCATGTGCGCGGGCGGCGATGTGCGCCGCCTGCACGAGCAGATCGTGTCCGGTCACCCCGAGCGGTCGGCCGAGTTCTTCCGCGCCGAGTACGCGATGAACGCGATGATCGCCGAGTACCCCAAGCCGGTCGTGGCGCTGGCCGACGGCATCACGATGGGCGGCGGCATCGGGCTCGCCGGGCACGCGGCCATCCGGATCGTCACCGAGCGGTCGAAGCTCGCGATGCCGGAGACCCGCATCGGCTTCACTCCCGACGTCGGTGGCACGTGGCTGCTCGGGCGGGCGCCGGGACGGTTCGGCGAGTACTTCGGGCTGACCGGGGCGACCATGAGCGCCGCCGACGCGGTGTACCTCGGGTTCGCCGACCACGTGGTGCCCTCCGACCGCCTCGACGCCCTGCGCGACGCGCTCGCGCACCGCGCCGACCCGACGAGCCCCAGCGAGATCGTGCTGCTGTTCGACGAGACGCCGGAGCCGTCGGCGCTCCCGGCATCGCGCGCCTGGATCGACGAGGCGTTCTCCGCGCCGACCGTGCCCGAGATTTTGGAGCGGCTGCACGCGCAGGGCACGACAGAGGCCGCAGCCGTGGCCGATCTCCTCGAGGGGCTCGCGCCGACCGGGCTGGTCGTGACGCTCGACGCCGTGCGTGAGGCGCGGGAGCTGCCGGGACTGCGCGCCGCGCTCGAGGGGGAGTACCGACGGGTGCTGTGGTTCGTCAACGAGCACCCGGACCTCGTGGAGGGCATCCGCGCGCAGCTGGTCGACAAGGACCGCAACCCGAAGTGGCAGCCGGCGACCCTCGCCGAGCTGCCGGCGGACGCGGGTGCGCCGGCCCGCGACTATACGCCGCAGCCGCCGCTGTTCTGAGGTTCAGCCCGCTCGCTGACGCGGGCGGCGATCGGGCAGGCTTCCGGCGGGCCCTTCTTCGTCACCGTGCAGAAAAGTGCTGATCGCACGGGATGCGGTTCGCTGTGAGCGAAGGTCCGCCCCCAGGGGGATACGAATGTCCCCGCTTCGTGGCACGCTGTCCTATGGCCGGTCGTCGGTCGGCATCCGTCTGCCGGGAGATCCGCCGCCTCCTCCTTCCTAGAAAGTCCGCCTGTGCTGGGAAAAATCCTCCTCCGCTATCTGTCCCGATATAAGTGGCTCCTCGCGGCCGTGCTGGTCTTCCAGTTCGCCAGCGCGGCTGCCACCCTCTACCTGCCCCGCCTCAACGCCGACATCATCGACAAGGGCGTCGCGCAGGGCGACACCGCCTACATCTGGCGTACCGGGCTGTTCATGCTCGCGGTCTCCCTGGGCCAGATCGTCGCCTCCGTGATCGCGACCTTCTTCGCCGCGCGCGCGGCGATGGGCGCGGGTCGCGACATCCGTGCCGACGTGTTCGGCAAGGTCAGCGGCTTCTCCGAGCGCGAGGTGTCGCAGTTCGGCGCCGGCTCCCTCATCACGCGCAACACCAACGACGTGCAGCAGGTGCAGATGCTGGCGATGATGGGCGCGACCATGCTCGTCACCGCGCCGCTGCTCGCGATCGGCGGCATCATTTTCGCCGTGCAGACCAACGCCGGGCTTAGCTGGCTCATCGCCGTGTCGGTCCCCGTGCTCCTGCTCCTGGCGGCGCTCGTGATCGGCCGCATGGTGCCGCTGTTCCGCAGCTACCAGGGCAAGCTCGACAACGTCAACCGCATCATGCGCGAGCAGCTCACCGGCGTGCGCGTCGTCCGCGCGTTCGTGCGCGAGCGCATCGAAGAGGAGCGCTTCCGCGGAGCCAACACCGACATCATGGTCGTCGGCCGCAAGGTCGGCTCGCTGTTCGTGCTGCTTTTCCCGCTGTTCATGCTCATCCTCAACGTGACCGTGGTCGCCGTGATCTGGTTCGGCGGCATCGAGGTCAACAACGGCACCGTGCAGGTGGGCACGCTGTTCGCCTTCATGCAGTACATCGGCCAGATCATGGGCGGCGTCATCATGGCCAGCTTCATGGCGATGATGATCCCGCGCGCCGCCGTCTCGGCCGAGCGCATCGGCGAGGTGCTCAACACCGAGTCGACCATGACGCGCCCCGCGAACGGCGTCACCGCGTTCCCGACGCCGGGTGCGGTCGCGTTCGACGACGTTGCCTTCACCTACCCGGGCGCCGACGCGCCCGTACTGACCGGCATCAGCTTCGCGGCGCAGCCGGGTGAGACGGTCGCGATCGTGGGTTCCACGGGTGCGGGCAAGACCACGCTGGTCTCTCTCATCCCGCGTCTGTTCGACGTCTCGAGCGGCTCGGTGCACGTGGGCGGCACCGACGTGCGCGAGGCCGACGTGGAGGCGCTGTGGGACAGCATCGGTCTGGTGCCGCAGCGTCCGTTCCTCTTCACCGGCACCGTCGCGTCGAACCTGCGCTACGGCCGGGAGGACGCGACCGATGAGGAGCTGTGGCACGCGCTCGAGATCGCCCAGGGGCGTGACTTCGTGGAGGAGATGCCCGACGGGCTCGAGTCCCGCATCGCCCAGGGCGGCACGAACGTGTCGGGCGGCCAGCGCCAGCGTCTCGCGATCGCGCGGGCCATCGTGCACCAGCCGAAGGTGCTCGTGTTCGACGACTCCTTCTCGGCGCTCGACCTGACCACGGACGCGCGACTGCGGCAGGCGCTGTGGCGCGAGCTGCCGCACGTCACGAAGATCGTGGTCGCCCAGCGTGTCTCCACCATCACCGACGCCGATCGCATCGTGGTGCTCGAGGGCGGCACGATGGTGGGCGTCGGCACGCACGAGGAGCTGCTGGAGACCAGCGGCACCTATCGAGAGATCGTCGAGTCGCAGCTGGGGGTGGACGCATGAGCGCGCAGGACGACAAGCGCACCGCCGCGCCGAAGCGCGGACGGGGGAAGGCCCCGGCGCAGACCGAGGAGCGCGAGCTCACGGCGGAAGAGCAGTACGAGGCCGAGCTCGCGGAGCAGGCACGGCAGAACGGCGGCGGCTGGGACAGCGTCGCGCCGGGCAAGGCCGACAACTTCGGGCCGAGCTTCGCCCGCATGATCGGACTGCTCAAGCCCTCGGCCGTGTGGTTCGTGTTCGTGTCGATCCTCGGGGCCCTGGGCGTCGTGCTGACGGTCGCAGCTCCCAAGGTCCTGGCCGAGGCGACCAACATCGTCTACCGCGGCTTCATCTCCATCCAGCTCGGCCAGCCGAACGGCGACTTCCCCGGCTTCCCCGCCGGAACGTCGCAGGACGTGGTGGTCGATGCGCTGCGCGGAGCGGGACAGGACGACTTCGCCAACCAGGTCGGCGCCCTCGGCGACTTCCGTGTCGGCGACGGGATCGACTTCGATGCTCTGCGCTGGGTCATCGCCGCCGTCCTCGCGATCTACGTGGTGGCCGCGTTTCTGAGCTGGCTGCAGGGATACGTGATCAACGTCATCATGGTGCGCACCATGTGGCGCCTCCGCGAGGCCGTCGAGGCGAAGATCAACCGGCTGCCGCTGTCGTACTTCGACAGGGTGCAGCGCGGCGAGCTGATCTCCCGCGTCACGAACGACATCGACAACATCACCCAGACGATGCAGCAGTCCCTCTCCGGGGCCCTGACCGCCGTGCTCACCGTGGTCGGCGTGCTGGTGATGATGTTCTCGATCTCGTGGCAGCTGGCACTGGTGGCCCTGGTCGCCCTGCCGCTCATGGGCGTGATCTTCGGCGTCATCGGCCCGCGCTCGCAGAAGGCCTTCGGCACCCAGTGGCGCAAGGTCGGCCGCCTCAACGCCCGCGTCGAGGAGGCCTTCTCCGGGCACGCGCTCGTGAAGGTGTTCGGTCGGGAGCAGGACGCGCTCGACAAGTTCAAGGCCGAGAACGAGGAGCTGTTCCAGGCGAGCTTCAAGGCGCAGTTCCTGTCGGGCATCATCATGCCGGCCATGACCTTCGTCGGCAGCCTCACCTACGTCGGCATCGCGGTGCTCGGCGGCCTCATGGTCGCGAACGGTCAGCTGCGCCTCGGCGACGTGCAGGCGTTCATCCAGTACTCGCAGCAGTTCACGCAGCCGCTGTCGGAGCTGGGCGGCATGGCAGCGGTCGTGCAGTCCGGCACGGCGTCGGCCGAGCGGGTGTTCGACCTGCTCGACGCCGACGAGCAGGAGCCCGACGAGGCCGACGCCCCGCGGCTCGGCGACGGCAAGGGCGTGATCGAGTTCGAGAACGTGTCCTTCTCCTACACGCCGGAGCGACCGCTGATCACCGACCTGTCGTTCCGGGTGGAGCCGGGCCAGACGGTCGCGATCGTCGGGCCGACCGGCGCGGGCAAGACCACGCTGGTCAACCTGATCATGCGGTTCTACGAGCTCAGCGGCGGGCGCATCACGCTCGACGGTCAGGACATCTCGCAGATCACGCGCGACGACCTGCGCTCGCGCACCGGCATGGTGCTGCAGGACCCGTGGCTGTTCGCCGGGAGCATCCGCGAGAACATCCGCTACGGTCGCTCGACCGCGACCGACGAGGAAGTGCTCACCGCCGCCAAGGCCACGTACGTCGACCGGTTCGTGCACGCCCTCCCCGAGGGCTACGACACCGTGCTCGACGAGGATGCGTCCAACGTGTCGGCCGGTGAGCGGCAGCTGATCACGATCGCGCGCGCGTTCGTCGCCCAGCCGTCGATCCTCATCCTGGATGAGGCCACCTCGGCCGTCGACACCCGCACCGAGCTGCTGCTGCAGCACGCGATGGCCGCGCTCCGCCAGGGGCGCACGTCGTTCGTGATCGCGCACCGCCTGTCCACCATCCGCGACGCCGACCTCATCCTCGTGATGGAGCACGGCGACATCGTGGAGAAGGGCACGCACGACGAGCTCATCGCCGCGCAGGGCGCCTACTGGCGGCTGTACCAGTCGCAGTTCGAGCAGGCCGCGACCGACCTCGACGCGGAGGAGGCCCTCACGGGCTCCACGCCCGTGGTCGTCACGGGGGAGGCCGCCGACGAGACGGCACGGGAGCAGGCCGACGACGCGATCGCCGGAGCCTCGGTAGGGGCGAACGTCCCGGCCGCGGAGGCCGCGGCCGCACGAGCGCTGCTCGATGACGGCGCCGAGGGCGCGGACCCCCGCGCCTGACGCCTCGGCGGTCCCGCACCACCGACACGACGCCCCGCTCCGGATCCTCGGAGCGGGGCGTCGTCGTCTGCGCGGCCGGTGAACGGCGGCGCCTGGCTCAGTCGGTGTGGACGGTGATGCCCAGCAGATCGAGCGGGTGCGTCAGGCGCCACCAGGGACTGGGGCCCTCCACGTCTTCGCGCAGCACGAGGGCCGTGTCCTCCGTGTCGAGCGGCCCGGTGGTGGTCAGCGTGCCCACGCGGTCGTCGGCCTCTCGTCGCTCGCCCAGGTCGAACGCGGCGGTCGCGGTCGCGGCGGCACCGTTCCACAGCACGACGTCCGCGTCCTCCGCGGTGACCACGTCCACCTCCTCGCCCCACATCGTGGTGACGCGACCGACCACCGTGCCCGCGGCGACGGCCGGGTCCTCCGTCTGCAGCTCCGCCTCGGCCTGACTGAACAGCGCGCGGGTGGCCGCGAGCCGCGACTCGTCGTCGGCCTGATCCAGCACTGCCGCGAACAGCCGCACGGTCGTGTCGCCCACCTCCACATCCTTCGCGGTGAGGAGGTTCCACCCGATCAGGGTCCCGGTCTTGATGCCGACGACGCCCGGATCGGCCAGCATGCCGTTGGTGTTCACGACCGTCCCCGCGCCGGGAAGCTCGACCGAGGCGGTGCCGACGATCTCCGCGAACACGGGGTTGCGCATCGCCAGCTCGCCCAGCGCGATCAGCGCCTCCGGGGTCGCGACGTTGCGCTCATCGAAACCCGACGGCGTCACCACCGTGATCCCGGTCAGACCACGCTCGCTCAGCCACTCCTCGGCCGCCCTGGCGAACTCGGAGTTCGACCCCCAGATCTCCGAGGCCAGCCGATCGATGTAGTTGTTCGCCGAGCCGAGCAGCGTGCCCTGCAACAGCTGATACTCCGTGAGCACACCGTTGACCGGGACGTCGAGCGCCGACTGATCCTGGCGTCGATAGTCCCAGTAGCGCACGCTGTCGCCGCGGGTGAAACGGAACTCCGGTCCCTGCTCACCCGGCGCCAGCGGCATCCGATCCAGCACCATCAGGCTGCTGACGACCTTCGTGATGCTCGCGATGCTCACCGCATCCGGGATCGACGCCGACGTGGTCATGCCGGCGACCCCCACGGCGGCGCTGCCCTCCGCAGGCCACGTGAGCTCGGCGGCCGTGGCGGGCGTCGTCTCGAACTGCACCGCCTCCACCGCCGGGGGCACCTCGTGCAGCGGCCACAGCAGCGTCGTGCCCGAATAGGCCAGGACGAGCCCGGCCAGCACCCCCAACGGCACCAGCAGGCCGGGGCGCGCGATGGCCGGACGCAGCCGGGCCCCGCGGAACAGCCCCTCGGCGGTCTGCGCCTCCGGCTCGGCGTCCAGCGAGACGGCGGGAGTGTGCGCCGCGACATCGGCCGGATCCACCCAGGTCAGCGCGGTCGCCGGGGTCGCGTCGTCCGCCCACTGCGCGGCCGTACCGGACAGGAGCGCGACCGCTGCATCGTCGTCTTCGGCCGAAAGAGCCGGCTCCGAGACCCTCGCGCGGAACGGCGGCTTGGTCAGCGGCGGCGTCGCTGCCGTGATCGTCGAGGACGCGGAGTCCGCGGCGGGTGGGGCCGACGCGACGGACGGGATCGCGGGATCAGCGGAGGGGGAGACCTCGGCCGCGGGGCGGTCCGTGCTCCCGTCCGCGTCGCCTGCGTCGGCGG
>NZ_SSDO01000290.1:0-6914 GCF_004794395.1 Microbacterium sp. K41
ACCGCGGCGGGCATCCTCACCAGCCCGGAGGTGTCGGGCGGCGTGGCGGCGCTCCCCGGCACCCTCGGCACCCTCGCATCGAGCATGGGGCAGGCCGGGACCGGGGCGACCCAGCTCGCGGACGGCCTGACCCAGCTCGCCAGCGAGGGCATCGGCCCCTCGGCGGCCGGGGCACGGGCTCTGGCGACCGGCGCGACCCAGCTCACGGACGGCGCGAACCAGCTCGCGGAGGGTTCCACCGAGCTCGTCGCCGGCCTCGACACGCTCGCCACGGGCACGGGCGATCTCGCGGGCGGCCTGCGCACCGCGGCCGACTCGCTCCCCTCGTTCAGCGACGACGAGTCCACCTCGCTCGCGTCGGTGATCGCCGACCCGGTCGCGGCGGACGCCCCGGAGAACGCGATCTTCGGCCCGACCGCGATCCCGCTGCTCACCGCGGTCGTGCTGTGGTTCGGCGGCCTGGCGTCGTTCCTGGTGCTGCGCGCCCACACCGCCCGCACCCTCACCTCCCGCCGCTCCTCCGCGGCCCTGGCCCTGCGCGGGTTCTGGCCCGCCGCGGCCATCGGCGCCGCGCAGGGCCTGCTGGTGTCGCTCATCGTGCAGACCGTGGCGAGCTACGACGCCGCCCAGTGGTGGGCCTTCGCCGGCACGGCCGTGCTCGCCGGGGTCGCGTTCGCCGCCGTGAACCAGGCGCTCGTGGCCGTGTTCGGCGGGATCGGGCGCTGGATCGCCGCGCTCGTGGGTGTGCTCGCGGTCGCGACCGGCCTCATCTCGACCGTGCCCGGCTGGCTCGCCGCGATCGGTGCCGCCCTGCCGACCGCTCCCGCGTTCACGGGCCTGGTCTCCGCGAGCGGCCCGGCGGTGGCCGCGCTCATCGTGTGGGGCGTGCTGTCGCTCGTCGCCACGACCGTGGTGGTCGCGGTCCGCCGCACCACCACGGCGACCGCGGTCCTCGCCCCCGCCTGACTCCCCTAGGCTCCTGCCATGCGTCGACCGTTCATGGACACCCCCGAACAGCTCGCCGGCCTGGAAGGGCAGCAGTACGTCGTGCTGCGCCCCGCCGCCGCGGTCGCCGAGACCTATCGGAACGTCCAGGACGCGTCACTCGCTCGCCTCGGCGCCCCGATCCGGCGCCCGCACACCGGTCACGTCACCCTGCGTGGATTCGCCGAGCCCGATCGGCGCGACGAGCTCGCCGCGCTGATCCGCACCTGGGCGTCGCAGCAGACTCCGATCGAGGTCAGAGCCGAGGCCACGGACGAGTTCTCCGCTCCATGGCAGATCCTGATCGTGCGTCTCGCCCGCACCGCGTCACTCGTCTCGGCGTACTCGACCCTGACGACCGCGCTGGACGAGACGGACTTCCGCCGGCTGGGCGAGCTGCCGCTGGAGGACTGGACCTTCCACCTTTCGGTGATCTACGGCAAGACTCTCGACCCGGCCGAGTGGAGACGATTCGCCGAGGCCGAGTCCCGCGTCTTCGAGCCCGCTGTCACCGAGACCATCACCGAGGCCGAACTGGTCTGGTACGACCGCGGCATCGAGCACGCCGAGGTCCTGCCGCTCGGCGGCTGAGACCTGGCGTTGCCCGGGGGCAGCGGATCAGCTCAGGCCGGAGTAGGCGTGCAGGCCCTTGAAGAACACGTTGACGATCGTGAAGTTGAAGATCACCGCGGTGAAGCCGACGATCGACAGCCACGCCGAGGGGTTGCCGCGCCACCCGCGCGTCGCCCGCGCGTGGATGTAGCCCGCGTAGAGCACCCAGATCACGAACGTCCAGGTCTCCTTCACGTCGAAGCCCCAGAAGCGGCTCCACGCGTAGTACGCCCAGATCGACCCGGCGATGAGGGTGAACGTCCACAGGATGAAGCCGATGATCGAGAACATGTACGCCAGGCTCTCCAGGCGCTCCGCGGTCGGGAACGTGCGCAGGAAGCCCGGTCCCGTCTTGGCGGCTCCCTCGCCGAGCAGACGCTCGCGGCGGGACTGCATCAGCTGGATCACCGACAGCGCGAACGCCAGCGCGAAGAACGCGGTCGCCAGCGACGCCACGAACACGTGGATGATGAGCCACACGCTCTTGAGCGGGTCCATCAGCGGCGAGACCTCGACGTAGAAGTTCGTCGCCCCCAGCCCGAGGAGCACCACCACGAGCCCCGTGATGAACGTGCCGAGGAAGCGCAGATCGAGGCGCGTGAGCACCACGAGGTACACCGCGATGATGAGCAGCGTGCCGACCATCGCGAACTCGTACAGGTTGGCCCACGGCACCCGGCCGGCGGCGATGCTGCGGGTCACGGTGGCCGCGAGGTGGAACACGAACCCGAGCACCGTGAGCGACGTGCCGATGCGCGCCATCACGAAGCGCTGCGGCGCCGTGGTCGCGGCCGGGACACCGGTCGCGGGAGATGCCGCGCCACGGACGCCGCCCGCCGCGACCAGTTCGCCCTCCCGCACGGAGACGGCGTCGGCGGAGGCCTGGGAGCGGCGCGCGAGATCGAAGGCGTACGCCACGAAGGCGGCCGCATAGATCGCGATCGCGGTCCACAGCAGGACAGGCGAGATCACGGTGAGCTCGAGCATGGTGTCAGTCTACTTTCGTGGTGTCGGCGGCCGGGGGTGCGGTTTCCGCGGACGCGGTCTCGGCCTCCGCGTCGTCGGGGGTGCGGGCGACGGTGCCGCCCGCGGCGTCGAGCAGTCGGGCGTGACCGTCGCGGATGTCGTCCACGGCCCGCGCGAGCGTCGGGTCCTCGCCGCGGGCGATCGCCGCGTACTCCAGCTCCACCGCGCCGTCGGCGGCCGTGGCCTTGACCCACACGCGCCGTCGCGGCACGAACAGCGCGAGCATGAGCCCGGCCAGCGCGAGGATGGCGAAGCCCAGCACGAACACGCCGGATTCGTCGCGGTGGATCTGCAGGGAGGCGAAGCGCTTCACCGACTGGGAGGCATCGGTCGCGCCCTCCGGCGACTCGTCCTCGAAGGTGACCGAGCCGAGCCCGTTCGGCAGCTCCGCGGTCTCGCCCGGCGCGAGCTCGATCGACTCGACGTCGGTCGAGCGCCCCGTGAGCTTGGTCATGTCGGAGGTGTCGAGCACGTACACCGAGCGGGGCACCCCGTCGTTGATGCCGAGGTCGCCCGTGTACACGTCGAGCGTGAGGGTGGGGTTGGTCAGGTCGGGGTAGCCGGAGAAGAACGCACCGGAGTCGAGCACACCCGTCGTCGGGTAGAAGAAGCCGACGAGGCCCACCTGCTCGGCGAGGCCGTCCGGCACCTTGAGCACCCCGAGCGAGGTCATGTTCGTGTCCTGCGGGAGGAACGGGGTGCTGCCCGTGAACACGACCGTGCCCTCGGGGTCGCGCACGGTGACGGTCGGCGCATAGCCGTTGCCGAGCAGGAACACGTCGTCGTCGGCGACGCCCAGCGGCTCGTTCACCTTGACGGAGCCCTCGCGCTCCTCGCCGTTCTCGAGGATGGTCATGTTGGCCGAGAAGTTCCCCGCCTGACCCGAGCCGGGCTCGCCGAACGGCTGGTACGTCACGTCGAACGAGTCGAGGCGCATCGAGTAGGGCGCGAACGCGTCGTCGGTCACGAAGCGGCCGCGGTTCATGGAGTCGTAGTCGAGCAGGGTGTTCGCGAACGTCTCCCCCTCCACCAGCACCCGCTGCCCGGTGTACGCGAAACCGCCGCCGACGCCGATCGTCACGAGCACGCCGACCAGAGCCAGGTGGAACAGCAGGTTCCCGGTCTCGCGCCAGTACCCGCGCTCGGCCGACACCGAGAACGTGCGGCCGCGGTCGTAGCGCTCCACGCGGTAGCCGAGCGCCTTGAGCTGCGTCGTCGCGACATCGATCGCGGCGGCCGCCTCCGCCTCCGCGTCACCGGTGCCCGTGCCGGAGCCGGCGACCGGGTCGCGCGTGACCGACCGGTGGTCCTCCAGGCGCTGGAGCCGGGCGGGAGTCCGCGGCGGACGCGCACGCAGCGCCTTCGCGTGGTGCTTGATGCGCGGGATCACGCAGCCCACGAGCGACGTGAACAGCAGCAGGTAGATGGCGGAGAACCACGGCGACAGGTAGACGTCGAACAGCTTCAGGCCGTCGAGGATCGGGAACAGGTCGGGGTTGTCGCGTTCCCACTGCGTGACGCCGTTCGGGTCGGCCATGCGCTGGGGGAAGATCGAGCCGGGGATGGCGGCGATCGCGAGCACGAGCAGCAGGATCAGCGCGGTGCGCATCGACGTCAGCTGACGCCAGCCCCACCGCAGCCAGCCGACGACCCCGAGCCGCGGCTGGGTGATCGAGTCGTCGCCGTCGACGTGGTCGGACGGACGGAGCGGATCGCTGGAGTCGCTGTTCACGGCACCCTTGTTCTTCGTGGTGGTGTGCTCTGCGCGGTCAGAGCGGGAGGATGACACTGCCGATCACCGCCGTCAGCCGGGACATGATGTCGGTCCACAGCCCGGTGACCATCAGCACGCCGAGCAGGATGAGCATGACGCCGCCCACGATGTTCACGATGCGCACGTGGCGGCGCAGGAAGCCGATCGCCCTGGTCGCCCAGCCGAAGCCGAGGGCGACCAGCAGGAACGGGATGCCGAGGCCGAGGGAGTACGCCAGGCCGAGGAAGCCGGCGCGCACCGGGTCGCCGGCGTTGAACGACAGCGCCAGGATCGCGGCGAGCGTCGGCCCCATGCACGGCGCCCAGCCGATGCCGAGCGCGACACCCAGCAGCGGGGCGCCGATGATCCCGGCCTTGGAGTCGACGTGGAAGCGGAACTCGCGCTGCGCGAAGCCGAACAGGCCGAGGAACACCAGCCCCATCGCGATGATCACGACGCCGAGGATGCGCGTGATGAGGTCGCCCCAGCGCAGCAGGAACGCGCCCGCCGTGCCGCCGAGCACCGTGAAGAGGATGAACACGACCGTGAAGCCGAGGATGAACAGCAGCACGCCCAGCACGAGGCGACTGCGGGTCGCGGTCTGCGTCGTGCCGTCGGCCGAGCCCCGCGGGGCGACCGCTCCGCCCAGGAATCCGAGGTAGCCGGGGACGAGCGGGAGCACGCACGGCGACACGAACGACACGAGCCCGGCGAGCATCGCCACGGGCAGCGCGAGCCAGAGGGCGCCGGAGCCGATGATGACGTCGGGGTTCACGGCGCCTCCGCGCGGGTCACGAGTCCTCCGCGAGGGCGTCCTTGACGAGCGTGGAGAGCACGGAGGTCCCGTCGATCGGCCCGATGATCTTCGCGGCCACGCGGCCCTGCTTGTCGAGCACGAGGGTGGTCGGGGTGGCCGAGATCGGCACGGCCTCCGCGAACGCGAGCTTGGCCTCCGCGGTGTCGACGTCGATCAGGCTCGGGTACGTGACGCCGTACTCCTCCGCGAACGCGGTGGCCGTGTCGGCCTGGTCGCGCGTGTTGACGCCGATGAAGGACACGCCCTGGTCCTCGTACTCCTTCCAGACGCTCTCCAGATCGGCCGCTTCGAGGCGGCACGGGGCGCACCCGGCGTACCAGAAGTTGACGACGGTGACGTCGCCGGCGACGTCGGCGCTGTCGAAGTCGTCACCGGTCTCGGTGACCCCGCCGAACTCGACGGGTTCGCCACGTTCGGCGACCGGGATCTCGACGATCGCGCCGTCCGCGGCGACGTAGCCGGTGTTCTCCCCGCTCAGGAAGGATTCGCTGACGGCGTCGGGGGCGCACGCGGTCAGGCCGACGGCGAGCACCGCGGCGAACGCGGCTCCGACCGCTCGGCGGGCATGCCGGGGGTGGGAGGTGCGGCCGCGGCGAATCGGAGGGATTCTGGGGGCGAGGGGCACGGCTCCGAGTTTACGCAGAGCATCCTATGCATCGGCCGGGTACCCCCCGGGGGGAATCAGAGGCGCGCGAGCACGTCGGCGACGCTCGCGCGGAAGCGCGGGCACGTCGCGATGTCGTGCGCACGGCAGCCCATCGCGTGCTCGGTCATCTCCCGCGAGCGCCGCATCTCCTCCATGCGCCGGTCGAGGTCGTCGAGGTGCTGCTGCAGCACCTGGTGCCGGCCCGCGCTGCCGTCGTCGAGCAGCACGGCGATCTGCTCGAGGCTCATGCCGGCCGCCTTGCTGCGCTGGATCACGGCGATCCGCACGACCTCGTCCTCGCCGTAGCGTCGCCGACCTGCCGCATCACGCGGCGGGCGGAGCAACCCGACCGATTCCCAGTGCCGCAGCACGTGGGTGGGCAGGTCGAAGCGGGCGGCGACCTCGCCGACGGACCAGGGGTGGCTGTCGCTTGACTTCATGTTGACATGAAGTCACACACTGGCGAGGAAGGCAAGAAGAGAGGACGACACCATGCACGACGCGATCGTGATCGGGGCGGGACCGGCCGGGCTCCAGGCGGCCCTGACCCTCGGACGCATGCACCGCTCGGCGCTGCTGCTCGATTCGGGCGAGTACCGCAACGGGACGGTGCAGCACATGCACAACATGATCGGCGAGGACGGCACACCCCCGGCGGAGCTGCGCGCCCGCGCCCGGCGGGAGCTCACCGCCTACGACACGGTGACCGTGCGCGACACCGCGGCGCAGCGCATCGAGGGTTCCGCCACGGAGGGCTTCCGCGTGACGCTCGCCGACGGATCGGTCGAACGCGGACGACGCGTGGTGCTCGCGACCGGCGTGGCCGACGACCTCCCCGCGGTGCCGGGGCTCGCGCCACTGTGGGGGCTGAAGGCGTTCACCTGCCCGTTCTGCGACGGCCACGAGCACGCCGGTCGTCCGATCGCGATCCTCGGCCCCGCCCCGCGCGCGGAGCACCTGGTCGGACTGCTCGGGCCCGTCGTCGGCGACATCACCGTGGTGCCGGTGGACGCGCCGCTCGGCGACGACGACCGCGCTCGGCTCGAGGGCCTCGGGGTGCGGGTCGCCGGGCCTGC
>NZ_SSDO01000291.1:0-3759 GCF_004794395.1 Microbacterium sp. K41
CGACGCCCTGATGCGCGAGGTGCTGCCGGTCGACGAGCGCACCCGCACCGAGGCGCACGTCGTGGTGGGGTTCTGGGGGCGCCTGGCCACGCTCGCCCCCGCGCCCGACGCGGCCTCCCCGACCCTCGCGACCTGGCAGGACAGCATCCGCGAGGCCCTGCAGGAGGCGGTCGACGACGGAGAGCTGCGGCCGCAGACGCCCACCGCGGCGGTCATGGCACTGCTGCGCTCCATCACGTACGGCCAGCAGATCGTCGAGGTGACCGAGCCGCAGCCCGCCGCGGCCCACCTCGCAGTGCTCGACGGCATCCTCGCCCCCTGGCGCGCCTGACCCGCGAGCCGGCGCTTGTGCACGCGCGTCCGCGCGGCCTATCATCGTGCCATCCCGTTTCTTGAGCGTTTGCTCGAAAATAGTGAGGTCGACGATGTCCCACCACGCCCCGCAGCCCGTCTCCGTCGAGAAGATCGCGGTTCCGCACCCGCTCGACCCGCTCACCGGTGCCGAGATCGCCGCCGCCCGCGCGGTGCTGGAGGCGGCCGGACTGATGACCGAGACCACCCGCGTGCCGATGCTGCTGCCCGACGAGGCCACCAAGGAGGAGCTCGCGGCGTGGAGCCCCGGCTCCCCCATCGATCGCCGCGCCGACGTGACGCTGCTCGACACCGCCACGGGCGTCGCCACCGAGGTGATCGTGTCGATCACGCGCGGGGAGATCGTGCGCAGCGAGCGCGTGCCCAACGACGCCCCGCCGTACGGTCAGCCGCAGTACCTGTTCGAGGAGTACGAGCGGGCAGAGGCCATCGCGAAGGCGTCGCCCGAGTGGCGGGCCGCCATGGAGCGACGGGGCCTCGCGGAGCACATCGACCTCGCGTTCTGCTCCCCCCTCGCCCCCGGCTACACGGGTCGCGCCGACGAGGTGGGCCGCCGCGTCATCCGCTCGCTCACCTTCCTCAAGTACGACGAGAACGACTCGCCGTGGGCACACCCGGTCGAGGGTCTGATCGTGCACATCGACCTCACCGCGAACAGCGTGATCCGCGTGGAGGACGAGGGGGATGTGCCGGTGCCCGCCGGTCACGGCAACTACTACCCCGAGGTGCAGGGCGAGGCGCGCACGACGCTCACGCCCATCGAGATCACCCAGCCGCAGGGCACGAGCTTCCACGTGTCCGGCTCGCTCGTCGAGTGGGAGGGCTGGTCGATGCGCGTCGGCTTCAACGCCCGCGAGGGCCTCGTGCTGCACGACGTCTCGTTCCAGGGGCGCTCCGTGCTGCACCGCGCGAGCGTGCCCGAGATGGTGGTGCCCTACGGCGACACGGCCCCCGGGCGATTCTGGATCAGCTACTTCGACGCGGGCGAGTACCTGCTCGGCAAGAACGCCAACCATCTGGAACTGGGGTGCGACTGCCTCGGCGTGATCCGCTACCTCGACGGCTACGTCGCCGACGACCACGGCCACCCGGTGCGCATCCCGAACGTGATCTGCATGCACGAGGAGGACTTCGGGATCCTGTGGAAGCACACCGATCTCGCGGGCCGGTCCGACGTGCGGCGCTCCCGGCGCTTCGTGGTGTCGTACTTCTCCACGATCGGCAACTACGACTACGGCTTCTACTGGAACTTCGGACTGGACGGCTCGATCGAGGTGGTCGCCAAGGCCACGGGCATCGTGTTCGCGGGCGCCGGGGAGCCGGGCGTGCGGCAGAAGCACGCCACCGAGCTCGCGCCAGGGGTGTTCGCCCCCGTGCACCAGCACCTCTTCTGCGCCCGGCTCGACGTGGCGATCGACGGCTCCGACAACCGGCTCGTCGAGGTCGACGCGCAGCGGGTGCCGATGGGACCGGAGAACCCCTTCGGCAACGCGTTCTCCTGGTCGGAGACGGTGCTGGAGACCGAGCACGCCGCACAGCGCGAGGCCGACACCTCGGTCGCCCGGGTGTGGGAGGTGCAGAGCGCCTCGCGCACGAACCACGTCGGCCGACCCACTGCCTACCACCTGGTGCCGGAGCCGACCGCACTGCTGATGGCCGACCCCGCCTCGTCGGTGGCGGCGCGGGCGACGTTCGCGACCAAGCACCTGTGGGCGACGCGCTACGAGCACGGGCAGATCTGGCCGGCCGGCCGCTACCCCAACGCGCACCAGGGCGGCTCCGGCCTCCCCGAGTACAGCGCGGGCGACCGTCGCATCGACGGCGAAGATCTGGTGCTGTGGCACACGTTCGGCCTCACGCACTTCCCCCGCCCGGAGGACTGGCCGATCATGCCCGTCGACTATGCGGGCTTCTGGTTCAAGCCCTACGGCTTCCTCGACCAGAACCCGGCGATGGACGTGCCCGAGTCGTCGCAGGCCCACGGCGGCGCCGCGGCCTCGTCGTGCTGCGGCGGCGGGGCGGACTGCACCTGCGGCCACTGACGAGCCGCGTCCTCCGCCCGCATCCGTCGCGGGCGGGGGTCAGGCGAGGGCGGAGATCGCGTCGCGGAGGATGCCGTCGGCACCGGCGAGCGCGGTCGCGGCGGTCTCGGCGGGAGCAGCCGTGGCGAGCATGAGCAGGGCGAGCTTGACCGAGCCCTGCGCCTGCTGCAGTGCCGAGGCGGCCTCGTCGACGCCGACCCCCGACAGCTGCGACACGGTGCGGATCGACCGCGCGTGCAGCTTCTCGTTGGTGGCGAGCAGGTCGACCATGACGCCGCGGTACGTCTTGCCGAGCTTGATCATGGAGAGCGTGGTGAGCATGTTGACCACGAGCTTCTGCGCCGTGCCCGACTTCAGGCGCGTGGAGCCGGAGATGAACTCGGGCCCGGTCACGACCTCGATCGGGATGTCGGCCACCGCGCCGATCGCCGAGTTCGCGTTCGACGCGATCGCCACGGTCAGCGCGCCGACGCTGCGGGCGTACTCGAGCCCACCGACGACGTACGGCGTGCGACCGGACGCGGAGATGCCGACCACCGTGTCGCGCTCGGTGAGGTCGAGCGCGCGCAGCGAGTCTCCGGCGGCCTCCTCGTCGTCCTCGGCGTTCTCGACGGCGGAGCGGATCGCGGTCTCGCCGCCCGCGATCAGGCCGACCACCATGGAGGGGTCGGTGCCGAAGGTGGGCGGGCATTCGCTGGCGTCGAGCACGCCGATGCGCCCGGCCGTCCCCGCGCCGATGTAGATCAGGCGTCCCCCGCGGCGGAACCGCTCCGTGATGCCGTCGACCGCGGCGGCGATCTCGGCCGTCCGCTCGGCGACGGCCTCGGGCACCCGGCGGTCCTCGGCGTTCATGCGGCGCACGAGCTCGGTCGTCTCGAGCAGGTCGAGGTCGCCGCGCTCGGTCGTCGACGCCTCGGTGTCGAGCGTCTCCAGGACGGAGAGGAGGGCGGCGAGGCGGGAGTCGTCATTCGGCACGGTGCACGAACCTTTCGTGAGGGAGGTCGACGCGGCGGGTCAGCAGCAGCGCGCCGGCCAGGGCATCGCCCCGCGCCGGGACGACACGACGGCCGGCCGCACGCAGGGAGGAGCTCAGGGTGTCGCGGAACCAGGCGTGATCGGCGAGCCCGCCGTGCACGGCCACGTCGGTCGTGACGGCGGAGGCGGCGACCGCGCTGGTGGTGAGCAGGCGCACGGCCTCGGTCGCGATCGCGGCGGCGACGTCGTCTCCGGCTTCGGCGGCGTCGAGCACGAGCGGGGCGAGGGTCGCCAGGCGCCGGGCGAGCGCGCCGTCGCCCGCGAGCCAGGCCTGCACGTCGGACGGGGCCCCGACGGGTCCCGCGACGGC
>NZ_SSDO01000292.1:0-1977 GCF_004794395.1 Microbacterium sp. K41
GCGGCACCGCGCGGAGCGCCCCCAGATTCGGGCAGGTGCCCATCACGACCCCGGCGCCGAGGTCGCGCAGCCGCCGCACCGCGTCATCCAGGTGCCGCGCGGACTCGGCGACCGGCAGGCGATGCGTCACGTCGTTCCCGCCCACCACGACCACCGCGACGTGCGGACGGTACCCGGGCGGCAGCGCGTCCAGCTGCGTCGCGAGGTCGCGCGACTCCGCGCCGACCCTCGCCACCGTACGCAGGCGCACCGGACGCCCCAGACCACGCGCGAGCGCCTTGGCGAGTCGTCCGCCCAGGGTCTGCTTGGGGCGCTGCGCCCCCAGCCCCGCCGCGAGCGAGTCTCCCACCAGCAGCAGGTCGAGCGGGGCGCCGTCGAGCCCCGGCCGCCAGAGCCGGTCGGCATCGAGCGACACCTCCCCGAGCGGCTTGCCGATGCGCCGTCGCGCGAGCGCGGCCTGACGGACCAGCACGAGGCGCAGCACCGCGGTCAGCAGGGCGACGGCGGACACGGCGGCGAACACGGGACGGAGGCGACGCACGACCCGATTCGAGTCGACCGCCGTGAACGCCCGGTGAACACCACCGAGCCCCGGATCAGCCGAGCGTCTTGACCTCGAGCTCGTCGGAGCCTGCCCGCACGCTCGCGAAGTGGGTGTAGCCGTCGGCGGCCGCACGCTCCAGCAGCGCCTTGAGGTTCTTGGTGCGCTGCTCGAGCCGCACGCGCGCCCCCCTCGCCACGAGCTCGGCCTTGTGCGCGACCAGCTCGCCCACCGGCACGTCGGCATCGTGGACCAGGACGATCGCCTGCGCCTCGGTGTCGGGGTCGGCGGAGACCAGGTCGACCAGCCGCTCGAACCCGAGCGAGAAGCCCACCGCGGGAACGTCCTGCTTCAGGAACCGGCCGATCATGCCGTCGTAGCGCCCGCCGCCGCCGAGCGAGTACCCGACGGAGGGGTGCGCGAGCTCGAAGATCGTGCCCGTGTAGTACCCCATGCCGCGCACGAGGAACGGGTCGAACACGAGCGGGATCTCGACGTGCTCCGCGACCACGGGGCGTGCGGCCGCCACGGCCTCGCCGATGCCGGTGAGGTGCGCGATGAGCTCATCAGGGACGCCCTCGGGCAGCGCCTTGCGGATCTGCCGCTCCCCGTACGGGTGGTACTCCAGCGTCTGCGGGCGGCGGAGGAACTCCTCGAACGCGGCGACGGCGGTCGCGGTGACCCCGCGCTCGCGCAGCTCGGCCGCGACCCCCTCCGGCCCGATCTTGTCGAGCTTGTCGATCGTGATCAGCACCTGCGGGCGCTCCTCGGTCGTGAAACCCAGGTGGCCCAGCATCCAGTCGAGCAGGCGGCGGTCGTTGATGCGCACGGTGGCACCCTCGAGCCCCAGCGCGTCGACGGCGTCGAGCGATGCGACGAGCAGCTCGGCCTCGGCCCGCCCCGACGCATCCCCGATGATGTCGATGTCACACTGCACGAACTGGCGGTAGCGGCCCTTCTGCGGCCGCTCGGCCCGCCACACCGGCGCGATCTGCACGGAGCGGAACACACCGGGGAGCTGCCCGCGGTTGCTGGCGTAGAAGCGCGCCAGCGGCACCGTCAGGTCGTAGCGCAACCCCAGGTCGGACAGCGCGGCGGGGTCGTCGGCCGCGGCGCGGATCGCGTCGGCGTCGAGACCGCGGCGCAGGATCGCGAACGACAGCTTCTCGTTGTCGCCGCCGATGCCCGCGTGCAGCCGCTCGTACTCCTCCACCACGGGCGTCTCGATCTCGTCGAACCCGTGCGCGCGGTAGCGCTCGCGGATCACGGAGAGCACGCGCTCACGGCGGGCCTTGTCGGCGGGGAGGAAGTCGCGCATGCCGCGCGGCGGGTTCACAGTAGCCACCCGTCCATCTTCCCAGGTCGTCGGCGCCACCCGCGCGTCGGGTCAGCCGGCCTCCGCCCCGCGCACCTCGTCCTCCAGCAGCCGCAGCCGC
>NZ_SSDO01000293.1:0-8237 GCF_004794395.1 Microbacterium sp. K41
CGGGCCCCAGCCACGAGACGGGCTGCCGTGCCCCGCGGCCCGGCTCCAGGTAGTCGTCGCTGCCGCCGGTGCCCGCACCGGCGCCGCGCACGGGGTTGGTGCGGGTGAACGGGTTGGTGCGTGTGAACGGGTTCGTGCGCGTGAAGGGGTTGAGGCCGACGGGGTCGATCGACAGCACGTGCTCGAGGCTCGTGCGCGGCATGGTCGACCGCGACAGGCGCCGTGCCCGCTGCAGCACCCGCCAGGCGTCCGGTGCCACGGGCGACTCGCCCCTGGTCGGCTCATCGGGCGTGGTCAGGCGCGCGCGCAGGAACCCGGCGACGCCCGGTACCAGCTCGTCGCCGCCGACCTCGCGCTCCGCCGATTCGATCTCGAGCCGCCAGCCGAAGGTGTCGGCGGCGTCGCGCAGCGTGCGCACCTCGCGGTCGTATGCCTCCTGGTCACCGACGGTGCGCGTGATCAGCAGGCGTTCGGGCAGGTACGCGGTGGGGAAGGCGCGGATGCCGCCCACCGGTTCCGTGCTCGGGTCGAGAGCGGTGCCGCGGCGGATCGATCCCTCCGCGCGGTCCTGCCACGTCCATCCCTGGGGCTGCTCCATCGGTCATCCTCTCCGTGCGGGCTCCATCGCCCGCCGTCACAGCTCGAACTGCGGGGTCTCCAGCGTGCGTTCCTCGTCGCCGTCGAGCGTGGTCAGCCGCACGCGGCTGAGCCCGGGCGGGACGTCGTCGAACTGGAAGCGCCCGGTCTCCGCGGGCGTCGTGGTGCGCGTGCGGTCGCCCTGGGCCAGCACGATCCGCGCGGCGGTGGTGTCGACCCAGCCGTCGACGCGACGCCGTCCGGACGCGGTGGTGGTCACGTGCAGCAGGATGCTCGTGATGCCGTCGCTGAACTGCAGCGTGAGCGCGTCGGCGTCTCCCCGCACGGCGCCGAGCTGCCCCTCCACGAGGGTCAGCAGCGCGTACTCGCGGTTGAGCCCGTCGGCGGCGACCGCGGCGACCATGCGGTCGATCAGTCCGGCCGGCACTGGGTCGACCTCGTCCCACACGGTGCGCAGGCGCGCGAACAGGCGGGCGTCGTCGTGATCGCTCATGAGCGTCCCCCTCCGGTGTGCGGCGCCGGGGCGTCGAGCAGGTCGCGCAGCTTGGCGAGGCACCGGCTGCGGGTCGGCCCGATGCTGCCGACGGGCATGCCGAGGTCGGTCGCGAGGCGGGCGTAGTCGGGGCGGTCGTCGAAGGCGATCACGCGGAGCAGGCGCTGGCACCGCTCGGTCAGGCGGCGCACGGCGAGCCAGAGTCGGCGGTTCTCGTCGCCGAGCGTCGCGTGGTCCTCGGCCGAGGCCTGTTCGGGCAGGAGGGTGTCGAGGTCGTCGGCCTCGGTCGTGTCGATGCGGCCGTTGGCCTTCGCGGCCTTCCACGCCTCGCGGCGGGCGGTCGTGGTGAGCCAGGCCGACACGGCGCGTGGGTCGGCGATCGAGCCGTGACCGCGGACGAGCCGCAGCCACGTGGTCTGCACCACGTCTTCCGCGAGGGTGCGTTCGAGCCCGTAGGCGCGGACGACGTGCCAGAGCACGGGCGACAGCAGTCGCACGAGCTCATCCATCGCGCGGCCGTCGCCTTCGCGCCATGCGCCGAACAGGTCAGCGGCACGTTCCCACCGTGCCCGGCCGTCGTCGGATGCAGGATCGAGGGGGGCGGCGCCGGAGGCACCGTCGATCATGAAGCCCATTGTGATCACACCTACCAGGAGCACGGCAAGAGCCCGGTGATACATGAGGGCGGGCTTTCCACAGCCGGATCGTGGATGGTATCGTTATTGATACCATCCACGATCATGGGATCTGTGGAAGGCCTCGTTGCACGCATGCGGGCGCAACCGAAAGGCGTGCGATTCGCCGACCTCGTGAAGGTTTGCGATCATCACTTCGGAGAGCCGCGGCAGCGCGGCACCTCCCACCGCGTGTATCGAATGCCTTGGGCAGGAGACCCGCGGGTGAACATCCAGAGCGATCACGGAACGGCGAAGGCCTACCAGGTCCGGCAGGTCCTGGCGGCGATCGACAGACTGAAGGGAGCGGGACATGTCGACAGTGAAGCCTGACCACTACGCATACCGCGTTCGATGGTCCCCGGAGGACGCCGCGTATGTCGGCACGGTTGCCGAGTTGCCTTCGCTGTCCTGGGTGTCTGAGGACCAGGGCGACGCGTTCCGGGGTATCCGACAGCTCGTCGCCGATGTGCTCGACGACATGACGGCGAACGGGGAGGAGCCGCCGGTGGCCATCTCCGACCGCTCCTACTCCGGCAAGTTCCTGGTTCGGCTCACACCGGAGGCGCACCGTCGGCTGGCGATCGACGCGGCGGAGCAGCACGTGTCGCTCAACCGCTTGGCCGTCAGTCGACTGATCGGCGCCTGACTCCCGCCCGCCCTCGCGCTACTCGGCCGCGAAGGTGGCCGCGTGCTCGGCCCACCGCGCCTCGACCGGGAGGGCACGCAGCGCGCGATTGCCGAGCGCGAGCGCGGCCGCGACCAGGCACAGGCCGGCGCAGACGAGGATCGTGCCCTCGCGGCCGAGCCAGGAGAGCCCGAACCCGGCGATCAGCGGGGCCAGGGGCATCGCTCCCATCGCGAGCACCCCGATGGCACTGTTCGCGCGGCCGAGCAGCCGCGAGGGTGTCGCGACCATGAAGTAGCCGAGGAGGGCGGCGTTCAGGGCGGGGAGCAGCAGGACCGACGCGCCGAGCACCACCGCGATCGCCCAGGGCTCGCGCACCGTGGTGAGGGCGACGGCGCCGAGCGCGACGACGGCGAGGCCGCCCACCGTGAGGATGCCCGCGGGGACGCGCGGCACGAGCAGCGGCGCCAGCACGGCCCCGACCAGCATGACCGCGCCGATCACCGCGCTCAGGGTGCCGATCAGCAGCTCGGAGTGCCCCGCCTGCTGCAGCGCGTAGACGACGGTCGTGATGGCCGCGTTGAACCCGAGGTTCACGATGGTGAGGATGATCATCACGCCACCGAGGTCGCGGCGGGAGAGCAGCCACGTGAAGCCTTCCCGCAGCTCGCGCCCCGCGTGGGGACGCAGGGCCGGCTCGTCCGCCGGCACGTCGTCGTCCTCGGCTCCGGTGTCGGCGATCCCCGCCCGTCGCGTCTGGCGCCGCAGCATCCAGGCGGTCACCGCGGCGACGGCGTGGCACAGCGTCATGACCGCACCGACCACCCAGCCGCCGAGGCCGAGGAGCAGTCCGCCCAGCGGGCCGCCGGCGAGCTGGAGCGCCGCGTCCCTGCCCTGGTTCGCGGCCTGGGCGCGGCCCATCGCCTCGTCGGGCACGATCTCCTTGAGCGCGCTCTCGCCGGCCACGTCGAACAGGCCGCTGCGGGCGGCGAGCAGCACGTCGATCACGAGCAGTGACATGAAGGTGAGGGCGTCGCCGATCGCGAGCAGAGTGAAGGCGCCCGCGAGGACGATGCCCAGCAGGGAGCCGAGCAGCATGAGGACGATGCGCCGGTGGCGGTCGGCGAGCACGCCCCCGGCGAGCGTGAGCAGCACGCGGGCGACGAGTCCGGCGGCGCCGATGATGCCCGCCTGCGCGGGGTCGTTCGTGATGAGGAGTGCCAGGAGCGGGACGGCGAAGCCGAACAGGGAGGCGGCGAGCCCCTTGCTGGTGTCGCTCACGAGCCAGGTGAGGTAGCGGGTGTTGCGCCACAGGCGGTGGGGGGTGGTGGCGGTGGTCATGGCTCGACCATAGATGCGCAACATAAATTGCGCAACTAGAGGTGCGCAATTGTCCGCCGGTAGGATCGGGGCATGGCCGACGACGCGGGGACGAGCGCGGGCGACGACGCCGTCTTCATGACCTCGGCGATGCTGAAGGCCTACTCGCATCCGCTGCGCCGCCGGATCCTGCGCCTCATCGCGCGCCGCGAGCACCTGCGGGCCGCCGACATCGCCGCCGAGCTCGGCGTTCCCGCGAACAGCGCGAGCTTCCACCTCCGGGTGCTCGCCGACGCCGGACTCATCGAGGAGGCCCCCGACCGCGCGCGCGACCGCCGCGACCGGGTCTGGACCGGACGCAAGCGCGCCCTCAACCTCGGCGACCCGCAGAACCCGGTGGCCGATGAGGCGCTCGGCGGCGCGGTGGTCGCCGCCCTGGCGGAGGAGCACGGCGAGCTGGTGCGCCGCGTACTCGCCTGGAGCCCCGAGTACGTCGCCGGCCGCACGACCGAGGTACACGCGTCGTTCGTGCAGCGCACGATCCGCCTGACCGAGGCCGAGTTCGAAGACGTGATGCGCCAGGTCAACGACGTGCTGTCGGCGGCCGACGATGCGCACGACGCCACAGACCCCGACGGTCGCTACTGGCAGCTCGACATCGTCGTCGCCGACGACACCATCTGACTCACCCGTCGCCCTGACTCACCCGTCGCCCTGACTCACCCGTCGCCCTGACTCACCCGTCGCCCTGGCTCACGCATCGCCCTCGCTCACGCGTCGCCGTCCGGGCGCTCGCCGCTGAGGATCAGGATCCTCCGCAGGTGCATCGCCGTCAGCACGCCGGGACCCATCGTGCTGCGCGCGTCGAACGTGCGGTCGTCCACACGCTCCAGCAGCAGGCGGATCGCCCGCGCGGCCTCACCCCGCCGGCGGTGCGCCTCGCTTGATCCGGGATCGGGTTCGGCGATCACGTCGGCCACCGCGTGACAGGCCGCCGACAGGGGCTCGGGCAGCGCGGGGTCGAGCGGGATGGCGGCGGGCCGGTCCCAGATGGTGTCGGCGGTCGCATCGGCGATGTCGCGGATCAGGTGGGCGATGCGGTCGAGCGTCGAGAGGTCCTCGTGGATGTGCGCTGTCCCCACGTGCCGGCGTCGCGCGCGTGGGTTGTACCGCACGCTCTCGTCGGCCTCGGTCAGCGCCGCCCGCAGATCGGCGGTGGTCTCGGCGAGGGACGCCGCGTCCTCCGCCCACTGCGCGGTCTCCGGCGGCCACGACTCCGACACCGCGTATCCGATGTCGTGCAGGTGCTCGCCCAGCTGCGTGCGGAAGGACTCCACTCTCGACGCAGCCGCCGCGGCGAGCGGTGCGGGCGCGATCAGCACGTTCACCAGGAGCCCGATCACCACGCCGACGGCCATCTGCGCCAGGTACCCCACCGAGTAGTCGTCGGCGTTCTGTCCCCCGATGATCAGCACGAACAGCGCGGCCATCGGCACGTACTCGCGTCCGGCGCCGAACCATCCCGTGCCCGACAGCAGCACGCCCAGACCCACCACGAGCGGGATGGTCCACCACGTCGGACCGACGGTGAGCACGATCAGGGCGGCCAGGCCGATGCCCGCGGCGAGCCCGAACAGCGTCTGCAGGCTCGATCGCATCGAGCCCATCAGCGTCGGGTACATGCTCACCAGAGCACCGAGCGGCGCGTAGTACGGATACTCGTCGGTGACGCCCGGCATGTGCGGCGCGACGGCCCACGCGAGCCCGACCGCGAGCGCCGTCTTCGCCACGAGCAGCAGCCGCGGCGGTCGCACGGCATCGCGCAGGGTGCGCGAGAGGTACGACCGGCGTTCGCGCAGGCGCAGGCGCGGGTGGTCGCGGAGGCGGCGTTCCTCGGGCGTCACGGCATCCTCTCTCTTCGGGCGGGCGGGTTCTGCTCCTGGACGTTACGCGCGAACGGACGGCGGAGGAGTGGGGTTGCCTCCGCTGCGGTCTGCGGGTAGTGCCCGGACGCACGGATGCCGCGGCCCGCACCGAGTGCGCGGCCGCGGCATCCCTCGTGCCGGGTGATCCGATCAGGGGATGGTCCGCCGGAAGGCGAGGAACGAGACGACGGTCAGGACGGCGGTGATCACCAGGCCCCACACGGCCAGGCCGAGGGCGCCGAGGTCCATGATCGTCGCGCCGACGTGGTTCCACAGGTCGAGCCGTGTCGCGAGGAACACCAGCCCCACCAGGATGAGCCCCAGGCCGATGCTCACGATCAGCAGCACCAGCTGACCCCAGCTCTTGTAGATCGTCGCGCCGGTGAAGCCGACCACGAAGAAGAACAGGGCGAGCGTGAAGAACACCACGAAGGCGCCCAGGGGTCCCGCATCCCACAGCCACGGCAGGTAGAACAGGTAGCCGTTGACCCCCCAGCCGTCGGTGAGCATCTCGATGCCGCCGCCGATCAGGAAGAGCACGCCCATGATCGCGCTGCCGAGGATGGCCGTCAGCATCGTGCCGAAGAAGAACTCCCGGCGCGTGATGCTCATCGCCTGCGAGAACGGGAACGTGAGGGTCATCGCCGACATGCCTACTGCGAAGAAGTACCAGAGCGGCGCCTGGCCGCCCCCGCCGTACTTGGGGGTGTCGACGGGGATCATCGCGTAGATCAGGATCGAGATGATCGTGGCCGCGCCGAGGATCATGAGCGGGTACCAGATGAAGGTGCCCTTGTTGATCAGCTGCAGGCGGATGACGTTGAACGTGCGCATCAGCGGACCTCCTCCTTCACCGCACCGGCTCTGTCGGCGGCGGCGTCGTTCTTCTGGGTGAGCCGGACGACGAGCTGCTGCAGCGACACCGGCGTGAGGTCGAGGCCCGCGGCGACGACCGCGGAGCGCTCCTCGGGCGAGAGCCGGCCCATGACGGTGACCGAGGCCACGCGGCCGAGCTCGTCGCGGTGCAGGATCTCGCGGCCCTCCGCCCAGGCGTCGACCTTCGCGGCCTCGCCCACCACGGTCACCGCGCGGTCGCGCACGGCATCGGTGTCCTCGTTCAGCAGGATCCGTCCGTTGTCGATCACGATGACCTTCTCGATGAGGTTCGACACCTCGTCGATCAGGTGCGAGGACAGGATGATGGTGCGCGGGTGCTCCGAGTAGTCCTCCACCAGGCGGTCGTAGAAGATCTGCCGGGCGACCGCGTCGAGCCCGAGGTACGGCTCGTCGAAGAAGGTGATCTCGGCGCGCGAGGCGAGTCCGATGATCACGCCGACCGCCGAGAGCTGTCCACGCGACAGCTTCTTGATGGTCTGCTTCATCGGCAGCTGGAACTCCGCGATCAGCTCGTCGGCGAACGCCTGGTCCCAGTTCGGGAAGAACAGGCTCGCGGCCTTGAACGCGTGCTTCGGGTAGGCGTCGTCCGGGTACTTCTGGCTCTCGCGCACGAAGCAGATGCGGCCGAGCACGTGTGCGTTCTCGTACGGGTGCTCGCCGAACACCTTCACGGTGCCGGACGATTCGAAGTTCTGGGCCGTGAGGATCGACATGAGGGTCGTCTTCCCGGCACCGTTGCGGCCGAGGAGCCCGTAGATCGAGCCCCCTTCGAGGGCGAGCGAGACGTTGTCGAGCGCCCTCTTCTCCTTGTAGCGCTTGGTGAGGTTCTGCACCTCGATGACGGCGGTCATGCGGGGTTCTTCCCTTCTGGGGTGGGGGTGTGTGCGGCGCGCTGCCGGAGCAGGTCCGCGAGGTCTTCCGCGCCGAGGCCCAGCGTGCGGGCCTCCGCGAGGAGCGGGTCGATGTAGCGGTCGGCGAAGGCCGCGCGGCGCTCGCCGAGGAGCAGGTCCCTGGCGCCTTCCGAGACGAACATGCCGATGCCTCGGCGCTTGTGGAGCACTCCCTTGTCGGTGAGCATCGCGACTCCCTTCGCCGCCGTGGCGGGGTTGATGCGGTAGAACGCGGCGAGCTCGTTCGTGGAAGGGGCCTGCGCCTCCTCGGCGAGTGAGCCGTCGAGGATCGAGTCCTCGATCTGCTCGGCGATCTGGAGGAAGAGCGGCTTGCCTTCTTCGATCACAAGTCCTCCGCTGGGTTGGTGGGTTACTTACTCGACTAAGTAACCATGTAACCCACGCGTGTGTCAACCCTCGGGATCGCGACGATCAGCTCCGGTCGTGCCGCGACTCGTGCCACTCCTCCACGATCTGCCCCATGCGCGCGGACAGGAACCGGAAGAACGCGGCCAGCTCGACCGCCCGCGCCTGCGCGTCGGGATCGTCGCCGTGTGCGCCCGCGATGTCGTCGATGTACTCCGCGAGCCGCGCGTACACGGGAAGGTTGCCCACGATCGAGCGGTAGAAGGGATCGTGCACGAACGCGTACCGGTCGCGGCGCTCACCCGGCCGCGGGCGCCGCTGGATGAAGTGCAGCTGCTGCAGGTAGCGCACCGCCCCCGACACCGCCGCGGGGGAGACGCCGAGCCGCTCGGCCAGCTCGGCCGCGGTGTACCCGCCCTCGGGCGCCGCGACCAGGGCCATCATCAC
>NZ_SSDO01000029.1:0-2492 GCF_004794395.1 Microbacterium sp. K41
CCGCCGGCCGCAGGAGCCCGGCGGCGAGGAGCGCGTCGACACGGAGGGCGACCGTCGAGCGGGCGAGTCCGGTGAGCGCCGCGAGCTCGGCCTTGGTGCGCGCCTGGCCGTCGCGGAGGATCTGGAAGATCTCGCCCGTCCCCGGGGAGGGCACCGTGACCGGCCTCAGCACGTCAACCATTCGGTCAGTAAACCACAGCACTTCGGAGTGCAGACGCAGAACTTCGAATTCGGTTCGAACAACTTTTGACGAAAAGCTAGCAAAAGTCGTTCGGAATGTGTCAGACTCCCCGACATGACAACGGATGTCACAGACACCGGTCTCGGGACGATCCGAGCCGGCATCCTCGGCGGGGGATTCATGGCCCGCGTCCACCGCGCGGCAGCGCGCGACGCAGGGGGAGAGCTGCGGGCGATCGCCACCCGGTCGGCCGCGGGCGGACGCGATGCGGCCCAGGCCCTGGGGGCCGAGCGGGCGGAGGTCGACGCCGACGCCCTCCTCGACGCCGACGACATCGACGTGGTGCACATCTGCACCCCCAACGCCACGCACGCCGACCTCGCGCGCCGCGCGCTGCACGCCGGCAAGCACGTGATCTGCGAGAAGCCGCTCGCGACCACCGCGGACGACGCCCGCGAGCTCGCGGAGGCGGCCGCCGCGGCCGGCCTCATCGGCGCCGTCCCCTTCATCTACCGCTACCACCCCATGGTGCGCGAGGCCAGGGCCCGCATCGCCAGGGGAGAGGCGGGAGACCTGCTCACCCTCGACTGCTCCTACCTCCAGGACTGGATGCTGCTGCCCGGTGACGACGACTGGCGCGTGAGGTCTGAGGCAGGCGGCGCCTCGCGCGCCTTCGCCGACATCGGCTCGCACCTGTGCGACCTGATCGAGTTCGTCACGGGAGAGCGCATCCGTGCCCTCAGCGCCCGCAGCCGCCGCGTCTACGCGGAGCGCGGCGGGCACGCCGTCGACACCGAGGATCTCGTCGCCGTGCTCGTCGAGACCGGCTCCGGCGCGCTCGGCACGCTGCTCATCTCGCAGATGGCACCGGGGCGGAAGAACGCCCTCACTTTGGAGCTGCACGGCTCGCGGCAGAGCCTGCGGTTCGAGCAGGAGCGCCCGGAGGAGCTCTGGGTCGGGATGCGCGAGGAGTCCCGGCTGCTGCTGCGCGACCCCGCGACCGCCGGCGCCGATGCGGCCCGGCTGCAGCGGGTGCCAGCGGGGCATGCGATGGGCTACCAGGACGCGTTCAACGGCTTCGTGGCGGACGTGTACGCCGCGATCGGCGGGGCCCGACCGGACGGACTCCCGACCTTCGCCGACGGACACCGCTCCGCCGTGCTCACCGAGGCCGTGCTCGACTCGGCGGCGCACGACGGCCGATGGGTGGAGGTGACGGCATGACCGCCACGACGACGCAGCCCGTGCTCGCGGCGCGCGGCATCCGCAAGTCGTTCTTCGGCGTGGAGGTGCTGCACGGCGTCGACCTGGACGTGCGACCGGGTGAGGTGCACGGCCTCGTGGGCGAGAACGGTGCGGGCAAGTCCACGCTCATGAAGATCATCGCCGGAGTGCAGCCCGCCGACGAGGGCACCCTGACGTACCTCGGCGAAGAGGTGCACCACGCGCACCCGCGGCAGGCCATGGACG
The DNA here is from genome assembly GCF_004794395.1 of Microbacterium sp. K41. Taxonomy (NCBI): domain Bacteria; kingdom Bacillati; phylum Actinomycetota; class Actinomycetes; order Micrococcales; family Microbacteriaceae; genus Microbacterium; species Microbacterium sp. K41. Next base: position 1,652 of record NZ_SSDO01000029.1, read on the forward strand.
CGGGCATCGTGACCGTGTTCCAGGAATTCACCCTCCTGCCCGAGCGCACGGTCGCGCAGAACGTGTACCTCGGACGTGAGCCGCGCCGGGCGGGCTTCGTGGACGTGCGCGGCATGAACGCGAAGACGAGCGCACTGCTCGACGACCTCGGGGTGTCGTTCATCGACCCGCAGGCCCGCGTCGGCTCGCTCACCGTGGCCGAGCAGCAGATCGTCGAGATCGTGAAGGCCCTGTCGTTCGACGCCCGGGTCATCTCGATGGACGAGCCGACGGCGGCGCTCAGCGACCGCGAGGTCGAGCTGCTGTACGCCATCATCCGCCGGCTCACCTCGCGCGGGGTCGCGGTGCTCTACGTGTCGCACCGGCTCAAGGAGATCTTCGACCTCTGCGACCGCATCACCATCCTCAAGGACGGCGCCCTCGTGTCCACCGACGACACCGCGGCGCTCACGACCGACGAGCTCGTGCGGCGCATGGTCGGCCGCTCCATCCAGTCGTACTTCCCCGACGCGCTCGAGGGCACCGAGGTGGGGGAGCCGCGGCTCGAGCTCGACGGCTGCGGCAACGCCTACGTGGACGGGGTGTCGCTCACGCTGCGCGCCGGCGAGATCGTCGGCGTCGCCGGGCTCCAGGGCTCCGGACGCACGGAGCTCGTGGAGGGCGTGTTCGGCATCCAGGCGTTCACGCGCGGCACGATGCGCATCGACGGCGCCCCCGTGCGCATCACCGGCCCCCGGGCGGCCGTCCGTGCGGGGCTCGCGCTCGTGTCGGAGGACCGCAAGGCGCAGGGCCTCGCGCTCGGCCAGTCGGTGCCCGACAACGCCCTGCTGGTCGTGCGCAG
>NZ_SSDO01000294.1:0-6225 GCF_004794395.1 Microbacterium sp. K41
CGCTCGCGCCACGCGGCGACCTCGGCCTCCACGTCCCGCGGCGCCGTGACCACGGGCGGGCCGCCCTGCAGCTGCCGCCTGGCCTCGATCACGCGGCGGTTGAAGTCCTCGAGCACCGCCCGCACGTCGGACTCTCGTCCGAGGAGGTCGAGCTGTCCGTCGAGCTCGCGGTCCTCCGTGCGCAGCAGCAGCGCGGGCGGCCCGAGCCCGGTGAGGTTCTCGGTCTCGATCTTGCGCCGGATCCACCAGTCAGGGTCGTGGTGGGTGCCGAGCCCCTCGATGGGCTTGCCCGCACCGGGGAGGTCGTCGAAGTCGCCGCGGCGGATCGCCACCTGGATCGCGCTCTCGATGAACGCCGCCCGATCCACGGCCGCCGCCGCACCAGGCGTCGAGGAGACGGTCGTCTCGTCGTCGGCCCCGTCGCCCGGCGACCGACGGCGCGCGAGGTACCGCGCCGCCTCGTCTCGGGGATCGGACATGATGCACCTCCGCCGCATCCTGCTCTCCTCCAGCCTACGTGCGGTCCGGGGGCACGGCACGGGTGTCGGCGCGAGGTCATAGGCTCGGAGGATGGCCGCGCGCACCTCCCTCAACCGAGAGATCCTGCGACTGGCGGTTCCGGCACTCGGTGCGCTGATCGCCGAGCCGGCGTTCCTCATCGTCGACGCCGCGCTCGTCGGCCACCTCGGCACCACGCCGCTCGCGGGGCTCGGCATCGCCGGCGCCGTGCTGCAGACCATCGTGGGCCTGATGGTGTTCCTCGCGTACTCGACCACCCCGGCGGTCGCGCGGCGCTTCGGCGCCGGGCAGCCGGGCGAGGCCGTGTCGGTCGGGATCAACGGCATGTGGCTGGCCCTGGGCCTCGGAGCCGTGCTGGCCGTGATCGGTGCGGTGTCGTCGCCGTGGCTCGTGTCGCTGTTCGGCGCGAGCGAGGCCGTGGCCGCCCAGGCCGACGAGTACCTGGTGATCTCGATGTGGGGGCTGCCGGCAATGCTCATCGTCTTCGCGGCGACCGGGCTGCTGCGCGGCATGCAGGACACCATGACCCCGCTCTGGATCGCCGGCCTCGGCTTCGGTGCCAACGCGCTGCTCAACTGGCTCTTCATCTACGGCTTCGGCTGGGGCATCGCCGGATCCGCGGCCGGCACGGTCGCCGCGCAGTGGGGCATGGTCGCCGCGTACGTGCTGGTGGTGCAGCGGCTCGCCTCCCGCCACAGCGCCTCGCTCCGGGCGCAGCGCGACGGCCTGCGCAACACCGCCACCTCGGGCGGATGGCTGTTCCTGCGCACGGTCAGCCTCCGCGTGGCACTGCTGGCGACCGTGGCGGTCGCGACCGGGGTCGGCACCGACGAGCTCGCCGGGTGGCAGATCGTGTTCACCATCTTCTCCGCGGCCGCCTTCGCCCTCGACGCCCTGGCCATCGCCGCGCAGGCGCTGATCGGCAAGGAGCTGGGCGCCGGAGACGAGCAGCAGGTGCAGCGCGTCCTCGGCCGGACGGTCGCCTGGGGCGCGTGGTTCGGCGTGGCGGTCGGCGCTGTGATCGCCGCACTGTCGGGCGTGCTCGGGATCGTGTTCACGGGCGACCCGCACGTCGCGGCACTCGTGCAGCCGGCGCTGCTGGTGCTCGCGGTCGCCCAGCCGATCGCCGGTGTCGTGTTCGTGCTCGACGGTGTGCTGATGGGCGCGAACGATGCGCGCTACCTCGCGATCGCGGGCGGCCTGAACCTGGTGCCGTTCCTGCCCGTGCTGTGGATCATCGCGGCGACGGGAGTGGACGGCGCGGCTGGCCTGATCTGGCTCGCGGTGGCCTTCTTCGGCGTGTACCTGCTCGCGCGGCTCGGCACGCTCGGCTGGCGGGTGCGGTCGGGACGCTGGCTCTCCGCCGCCGCCTGACCGTCGCGGCGCGGCGGGCCGAACACGCGCGCCTCAGTCCGCGGCGTGGCGGCGACACCACTCGTACATGATCACGGCGGCCGCGGCGCTGGCGTTGATGGAGCGGGTCGAGCCGTACTGCGTGATCTCCACGTGCGCGGAGGCCGCGGCGAGCGCCTCGTCCGAGAGCCCCGGACCCTCCTGCCCGAACAGCAGCACGCACGCACGCGGCAGGTCCGCCCGGTCGACGGGGACGGCGCCCTCGACGTTGTCGACCGCGATCACGGGCAGCCCCTCCGCCGCGGCCCAGGCGGCGAACGACGCCACGTCCTCGTGATGCACGACGTGCTGGTAGCGGTCGGTGACCATGGCGCCGCGCTTGTTCCAGCGGCGGCGCCCGATGATGTGCACGGTGTCGGCGAGGAACGCGTTGGCGCTGCGCACGATCGAACCGATGTTCATGTCGTGCTGCCAGTTCTCGATCGCGACGTGGAACGGGTGCCGCCGCGTGTCCAGGTCGGCCACGATCCGCTCCATCCGCCAGTAGCGGTAGCGGTCGATCACGTTGCGGGTGTCGCCGTTGGCGAGCAGCTCCGGGTCGTACTGCTCCCCCTCGGGCCAGGCGTCCCGTCCTCCCGGCCACGGGCCGACGCCGTATCCGGGCTGGGCGAGGGACCCGCCCGCGCCGTCCGGGACCGGGGCCGCGGAGTCGTCCGTCGCCGGGCTCTCGGGCGTGCGTGCATCCATCCCGCCAGGCTATCGCCGCCCCACTGCCGCCTGTCTCGGCGGAGCGATCGTCGTCACCGAGGGGGCCCAGATCCGGATATTTAGGCATGCCGAAAAATACGCTACGGTTTCGGTGTGCCGAAAAATCTCGTCGCCCCCGTGACACCGTCCGCCGCCACCGCCCCGCGCAGCCTGTGGCTGCTCGGCCCCGCCCTCGTGGCCGGTGTCGCGTATCTCGACCCGGGCAACGTCGCCAGCAACATGACCGCCGGCGCGCAGTACGGCTACCTCCTGGTGTGGGTGGTCATCGCGGGAAACGTCATGGCCTGGCTCATCCAGTACCTCTCCGCCAAGCTCGGCGTGGTCACGGGGCAGAGCCTGCCGGAGGTCCTCGGTGCACGCCTGAAGCGCCCATGGGCGCGACGCGCGTACTGGCTCCAGGCCGAACTGGTGGCCATGGCGACCGACCTCGCCGAGGTGATCGGCGGCGCCGTCGCGCTGTACCTGCTGTTCGACGTGCCGCTGCTCCTCGGCGGCCTGATCACCGGGGCCGTGTCGATGATCCTGCTCACCGTGCAGAGCCGCCGCGGCGCCCGCCCCTTCGAGTTCGTGATCATCGGACTGATGCTCGTCATCACGGTCGGCTTCCTGGCCGGCCTGTTCCTCGCCCCGCCCGACCCCGCGGGTGTCGTCGCCGGACTCGTGCCCCGCTTCGAGGGCACCGGGTCGGTGCTGCTCGCGGCCTCCATCCTCGGCGCCACGATCATGCCGCACGCGATCTACGCGCACTCCTCGCTCGCCCGCGACCGCTTCGGGAGCGCGGGTCTGCCCCACGAGGAGGCCACGCGGACCGAGGCCTCCCGCATCCGCCGCCTGCTCACCGCCACGCGCTGGGACGTGTCGATCGCGATGGTCATCGCGGGGTCGGTCAACCTCGGCATCCTCCTGCTGGCCGCGGCGAACCTCGCCGGGGTCGAGGGCACCGACTCCCTGGAAGGCGCGCACGCCGCCCTGGCCGCCGGTCTCGGTCCCGTCGTCGCCACGTTCTTCGCGGTGGGGCTGCTCGCGTCCGGCCTGGCGTCCACCTCGGTCGGCGCCTACGCGGGCGCCGAGATCATGCACGGGCTGCTGCACGTGCGCATCCCGCTGCTCGCACGGCGGCTGGTGACCCTGATCCCCGCCCTCGCGATCCTCGGACTCGGCGTCGACCCCACCCTCGCGCTCGTGCTGAGCCAGGTCGTGCTGTCGTTCGGCATCCCGTTCGCGCTCATCCCGCTGGTGGCGCTGACCGCGCAGCGGCGCACGCTCGGGATGTGGGCCAACCGCGCGTGGACCACCATCGCCGGCGTCGTCGCCTCGGTGCTGCTCATCGCCCTCAACGCCGCGCTGCTCTGGCTGGTCCTGACGGGGGCATGAGCCCGGATAGGCTCGACACCATGCCCGCCGAGAACGCCCGCCGCACCGTCCGCATCCTCACCTGGATCGGAATCGCGACCGGGGTGATCGGGGCCGTGCTGATCGCGTTCCCGAAGGTCGTCGGCCCGCTCGGACCGTGGCTGCAGCTCGCCCTCGGCATCGCTACGCTCGTGCTCGCCTTCCGCGCGCGCAAGGTCGGGATCGCCGAGGTGGAGGGCTTCGACGGGCGCCTGTCGCTCGCCGCCGCCCTCCTCGGCTTCCTCGTGGTGTTCTTCGCGGGGCAGGTGGCCTTCGGCCTGCTGGTCGCCGTCGCGAATCCGTGACTCAGGCCGCGACGAACCCCGTCACCAGATAGAGCACGAGCGAGAGCCCGGCCGCGATCCCCGCGTAGGGCAGGATCGCCAGCATGAGGTTGATCGGCTTGATGCCGATCGAACGCGAGGCCAGGATGATGCCGTCGCCGTACAGGCACGTGGTGCTGCCGAGCGCGGCGCCCGAGAACACCGCGGCACCGGCCAGGATCGGGTCGGCACCGAGAGCGAGCGCCAGCGGCAGCACGACCGGGGTGATGACGGCCGCGAGGTCCCAGAACGACCCGGTCGCGTAGGCGTAGACGCCGCACACGGCGAACACGATCGCCGGCAGCAGGGCGGGGGTGAGCACGGGCTCGGTCACCTGGATCACGAACTCGGCGAGCTGCAGGGCGATGTTCATCTCCTGCACCATGAACGCGAGCACGGTGAGCACCATCACGAAGAGCATGCTCTCGATGCCCTCGAGCGCCGCGTCCAGCACGCCGCGCACCGAGAGCCGACGCTGCACGAGCACCAGCACGACCGAGACCGCGAGGGCCGCCGCGGTACCGGCGACCACGTTGGCGTCCGTCGCGATCGTGACGCCGACCAGCACGGCCATCGCGATCAGGAACGACCACGGCTGCGGCTTGCGCGCGGTGTCCGTGGTCGTCTCGAGCGCCACGGCGACGCGCTGCGCGGTCGAACCGTCCGCGTCGTCCGCGCGGAGCTCGGAGAGCAGCGCCGCGCCCTCGGCCCGGCGTTCGGCGTCTGTCGTGCCGAGCGGGAAGACGTCGCCGTCGCGCTCGGCGCGCAGCGCGTCCTTCTTGATCAGGCCGAGCTTCGGCAGCCAGCCGATGCTCATCAGCAGCGCCACCGCGATGGCCGCCCAGCCGAAGAAGATGAACGGGATGGACTGCAGGTAGGCCCCGAAGCCGCTGCCGCCGACGGTGACCCTCTGCGCCTCGAACAGGCCCGAGAAGAACAGTGCCCACGTCGACACGGGGACGAGCACGGCGATCGGGGCAGCGGTCATCTTCATGATCGCGCCGAGCTGGGTGCGCGGAACCCGGTAGCGGTCGGTCACCTGCTTCATCGACGTGCCGGTGGTGAGCACGTTGAGGTAGTCGTCGACGAACAGCACGATCGAGAGCAGGAACGTGAGCAGGGTCGACTTCCGCCGCGAGGTCACGAACCGCTCGACCCAGCGGGCGAAGTCGGTGACGATGCCCGACTTCTCGAACAGCATCATCAGGATGCCGAACAGGGCGACGATCAGCAGCAGCCACTGCGCCGTCTCGTTCGACAGGGCCTTGCCGGTGTACTCGACCCAGACGTCGAAGCCGCCCCAGCCGCCGAGGATCAGAGCTCCGGCGACGGTGCCGCAGAGGAGCGCGAAGAGGGTGCGGCGGGTGGCGACGGCGACCACGAGGATCACCGCGATGGGCAGGAGCGCGAGGGCGCCGAATTCGGGCATGGGGTTCACCTCGGTGTGAAAGGAAAGGGAGGGGGTGGTCGAGCCGGGGGTCAGGGCTCGACGCCGCCGACGACCGTCCGCTGTACGGGCAGGTCGGGGAGGTCGTCGGGTGCGACGTGCAGCGGGTTCTCCGCCCACACGGCGTAGTCGGCGCGGTAGCCGGGGGCGATGCGACCGAGGTCGCCGTCGCCCTGCGCCCGCGCAGCGCCCACGGTGTAGCCGTGCAGCGCCTGGTAGGGGGTGAGCACCTGGTGGGGCTCGAACACCGGGGCGTCGCGGTCGCCGGGGCGGCGGCGCAGCATGGCCCACGCGAGGCCGATCCGGGCGTCGTTCTGCGCGATGGGCCAGTCCGACCCGAGGGCGACCGGGGCACCCGCGTCCCAGTAGTCGCGCACGCGCCAGGCGCGAGCCGCACGCACGGGCCCGAGCCTGCTCGACCAG